>CAXUNA010000001.1:0-3187 GCA_964252095.1 uncultured Jatrophihabitans sp.
CGGCCGGACCGGCCCGCAAACGGGCGCGGACGGCCGACGTGCGGACGGCCCTGGTCGACGCCGCCTGGTGGGTGCTCGAGCACGACGGCCTCGCGGGCCTCACCGTCCGGGCGGTGGCGACCCGCGCCGGGGTGGCGCCGATGGGCGTCTACAACCACCTGCGCGACAAGAACGGCCTGCTCGTCGCCGTGCTGACCCGCGGGTTCGACGAGTTCACGGCCGCGCTCGAGGTCGCGACCGACCTGCCGCCCGCGGAGGCGTTGCTCGAGACCGGCCGCGCCTACCGGCGGTTCGCGCTCGCGCATCCGGTCGCGTACGGGCTGATGTTCGGCGGCTCCACCGAGGACCTCGACCCGGACACCACCAACCCCCACCCCGACGTCGTCGCGCTGGGGCAGGCGGGCGACCGCGCGTTCGGCCGGCTGATCTCGGTGATCCGGCTCGGCCAGGCGGCGGGGCTGGTCCGCGACGACCCGACCGAGCAGCTCGCCTGGGCGGTGTGGAGTGCGGTGCACGGCGCGGTGGGCCTCGAACTCGTCGGGGCCCGGCCGCCCACCGAGATCGCCCCGAACTACGACGAGGTGCTCGAGATGATCGTGCGGGGCATCGCCCCGAGCGTCATCCGCTGAGGTACCAGGACTCGCCGCTGCCGGTGTTGTGCGGCGGGAACGCGCCCGGGCCCAGGCCGATGAGCTCGCGCCAACCGTCGGGGTAGAGGCCGTCCATGCCGGTGAGGATCTCGTGCCGGTGCCGTTCGCCGGTCTCCTCCGGGAAGGCGTCCATGGTCCCGCGGCGCACGTGGCTGAGGTACGCGCCCTCGGTGATGACGCACCGGAAACCCGCACGCTTGGCGCGGATCGCGTAGTCGAGGTCCGCGCCGTAACCCTGTTCCGGGAACGCGACGGCGTCGAGCCGGCCGATCACCCCGGCCGCCGCGACGGAGAACGCCAACCCGGTGCCGTCGCAGAACGGCGCGTCCCGGTAGCCGTCGCCGGGCCGGAAGTCCTCGGCCGTCGCCGGCAGCGGGGTGGCCCGCTGGTGCAGCCAGAAGTCGTCGTACAGGCCGGCGGCGAGCGCGACGTCGTCGCCGTCGACGAACGAGCGGGTGATGGCGTCGACCCAGCCGCGGGAGAGCCGGGTGTCGTTGTTGAGCACCACGCAGAGGTCGTCACCGGCCGAGGTGGCGGTGTCCAGTGCCCAGTTGACGCTGCCCAGCCACTTCAGGTTCCGGCCGGGGCGGTGCACGGACACCCGCGGGTCGGTGCCGGTGAGCCGGTACTCGCCCTGGTTGTCGACGACGACGATCCGCACCCGCTCGCCCGGGTCGCGGGCGAGGTCGCCCAGCACGGTGTCGGTGAAGTGGTCGGCGCCGTAGGCCGGGATGACGAGCAGGACGGACGGATCGTTCGGGAGACGCACGGCACCAGCCTGCCCACACCGCCGCGCGCATCTCGTCCGGACCCCTCGCCGCTAGGGTCGGGCGACGTGAGCGACGACCCCACCAGCGACGACCCCACGGCCGCGGCGAACGCCGCCGCGGCGATCATCGCCGAGCGCACCGGGCACGAACGGCACGACGTCGCCATCGTGCTGGGCTCGGGCTGGGTCCCGGCCGCCGACGCCCTGGGCGAGGCGACGGCCGAGATCCGCACCACCGACCTGCCGGGTTTCCTGCCTCCCGCGGTGTCCGGCCACGCCGGCACGGTCCGGTCGGTGACCGTGGGCGACCGGCACGTGCTGGTGTTCCTCGGGCGCACCCACCTCTACGAGGGCCGGGGCGTCGAGCCCGTGGTCCACGGCGTGCGCACCGCGGCCGCGGCCGGCGTCCGCACGCTCGTGCTCACCAACGCCTGTGGGGGTCTCGACCCCGCCCACGTGGTCGGTCAGCCCGTGCTGTTGCGCGACCACCTCAACCTGACGTGGCGCAGCCCGCTCGTCGGCCCGCGGTTCGTCGACCTCACCGAGGCCTGGTCGACGCGGTTGCGCCGCCTCGCACAGGAGATCGACCCCTCGCTCGTCGAGGGCGTCTACGCGCAGTTCCCCGGTCCGCAGTACGAGACGCCGGCCGAGGTGAGGATGGCCGGCATCCTCGGCGCCGACCTCGTCGGGATGTCGACGGTGCTCGAGGCCATCGCCGCCCGGGCCGAGGGTCTCGAACTGCTTGGGATCTCGTTGGTGACCAACGCCGCCGCCGGCCTCGGCGGGGAGAACCTCGACCACCACGACGTCCTCGCCGCCGGCGCCGCCGCGGCCACCCGGATGGGCGGTCTGCTGCGCCAACTCGTCGAGCGACTCCCCGAGGAGCAGACAGCGTGAGCGACGAACTGCGCGAGCGCGTGACGGCCTGGCGGGCCGACGAGGTCAGCGAACGCGACGCCCGTGAGCTCGACGAACTCGTGGCCACAGGTGACACCGAGGCCCTCGCGGAACGGTTCGCCGGCGGTCTGACCTTCGGCACCGCCGGGCTGCGTGGCCCGTTGCGCGCCGGTCCGAACGGCATGAACGCCGCCGTGGTGCGCCGCGCGGCGGCCGGCATCGCCGCCTGGCTCGGCACCCGCGGCGCCTACGGCAGCACCGTGGTGATCGGGCACGACGCCCGGCACCGATCGCAGGAGTTCGCCCACGACTCGGCGGGCGTCCTCGCCGCCGCGGGGTTCGAGGTCGAGGTCCTGCCCGGCCCGTTGCCGACGCCGGTGCTGGCCTACGCGGTGCGCGACCGTGACGCCGCCGTGGGCATCACCGTCACCGCCTCGCACAACCCCGCGAACGACAACGGCTACAAGGTCTATCTCGGCCTCGACCCCCGGCTGCACGCCTCCGGTGAGGACGCCGTGCTCGGTGACGGCGCACAGATCGTGCCCCCGGTCGACGCCGAGATCGAAGCGGCCATCGCGGCGATCGGCCCCACCGCGGCCATCGCGCTCTCGGACGAGTGGACGACGCTCGGCGACGACTTGGTCGAGGGGTACGTGCGCGCAGTCGTCGGAGCCATCGGTGCAGACAGCAACGATCCGGAGAACGGTGCACTGCGCATCGTCCACACCGCCATGCACGGCGTGGGCTGGACGACGCTGCAGCGGGTGTTCGACGCGGCCGGCTTCACCTCGGTCGCGCCGGTGCTGCAGCAACAGGACCCCGACCCCGATTTCCCCACCGTCGCGCTCCGCGGCGAGTGCGAGCGCGAGGT
>CAXUNA010000001.1:3197-14515 GCA_964252095.1 uncultured Jatrophihabitans sp.
CCGGAGGAGGCGGGCGCGCTCGACCTCGCGCTCGCACTCGCCGCGGAGCGCGACGCGCAGCTGCTCGTCGCCAACGACCCCGACGCCGACCGGTGCGCGCTCGCCGTCCCCGGCCTCGACGGCCGCTGGCGGCAGCTGAGCGGCGACGAGGTCGGCGTGCTGCTGGCCGACGCCCTGCTGCGTGACGGCGTCACGGGCACCTACGCCACGACGATCGTCAGCTCGACGATGCTGGGCGCGCTGGTCGAGGCGGCGGGCACGAACGCCGTCTACGCCGAGACGCTCACCGGTTTCAAGTGGATCGTCCGCGGCGGCGCCGATCTCGCCTTCGGCTACGAGGAGGCGCTCGGCTACGCCGTCGCCCCGTCGGTGGTCCGCGACAAGGACGGCATCTCCGCGGCCCTGCTCGCGGCGGTGCTCACGAAACGCCTGATCGCCGCGGGGTCATCGCCTGCCGCGCGGCTGGAGGAACTCTCCGCACAGTTCGGGGTCCACCTCACGCGGGGGGTGTCGCTGCGGGTCGACGAGCTCGCCGCGATCGGCACGATGCTCGACGCCCTGCGTGCCGACCCGCCCACCACGCTCGCGGGCCACGACGTCGTCGCCGTCGACCTGCGCGACGGTGCGCCCGCCACCGACGGCGCCCGGCTGACGTGGGAGACCGGCCGGGCCGTCATCCGGCCGTCGGGGACCGAGCCGAAGCTCAAGGTGTACCTCGAGGTCCGCCGGCCGGTGCCGAGCGGCGACGTCGCCGACGTGCCCGAGGCCCGCGCCGCCGCCCTCGCCGAACTCGACGAGGTCGCCGAGACCCTCCGCGCCCGACTGCTCGCGGCGGTCCGACCCGGCTGAGCAGCCGCACCTCGGCGTGCAGGCGCCGCTAGCGCGGGCCGAACTGCCGGTCGCCGGCGTCGCCGAGGCCGGGGACGATGAAGGCGTTCTCGTTGAGGCCGTCGTCGATGCTGGCGGTGAACACCCGCACGGGCAGACCGGCGGCCGCGAGGTTCGCGAGCCCCTCGGGGGTGGCGAGCGCGCAGACCACCGTGATGTCCTCCGCGCCGCGGCTGACCAGCAGCTGCACGCAGTGGATCAGCGAACCGCCGGTGGCGAGCATCGGGTCCAGCACGATCACCGGCCGGCCGGCGAGCGAATCGGGCAGCGACGACATGTACGGCTTCGGCTCGTGCGTCTGCTCGTCGCGGGCGAGGCCGACGAAACCCATCTGCGATTCCGGCAACAGGTTGAACGCCGCCTCGGCCATCCCGAGACCGGCGCGGAGCACCGGCACCAGCAACGGCGGGTTGGCGAGCGTGCTGCCGGTCGTCCCGGTCACCGGCGTGGTCACCGGGATGTGCCGGACCTCGAGCGTGCGGGTGGCCTCGTAGACCAGCAACGTCGACAGTTCCGTCAACGCCGAACGGAACTCGGCGTTGCTGCTGCGTTCGTCGCGCATCACCGTGAGCCGGGAGGCGACGATCGGGTGGTCGACGACCGTGGTGTCCACGGCGACGACCCTAGAGCGTCCCCCCGGCCGCCTCGACGGCGCCGACGCGGCGCCACACCCGTCGATGTTGAACTCGCAGAACATCGACTGAGCGACATCTGACCTGGGTGTTAAAGTCCGGCCGTGAGTTCGGGACGTCCCACGCTCGGCGACGTCGCCAGGATCGCCGGTGTCCACAAGGCCACCGCGTCCCGCGCCCTGAACCCCGCGACGGTGAGCCGGGTCCACCCCGAGACCGCACTGCGGGTACGCGAGGCGGCCGAGAATCTCGGTTACCGCCCGAACATGAACGCGCGTGGCCTGCGCCTGCGCAGCACCCGAACCATCGGCGTACTCATCCCTGACATGCTCAGCCAGCTCTACCCGCCGCTGCTGCGCGGCATCGAACGGGAACTGCGCGAGCACGACCACTTCATGCTCATCGCGGACTCCGAACGCGACGCCGAACGCGAGGGCCGCGCGCTGGACAGCCTCATCGCCCGCCAGGTCGACGGGGTCATCGCGGCGTCGCACCTCACCAGCCGCCCGGCGCTGCGGGCGATCGCCGCGGCCGGCACCCCGGTCGTGGTGCTCGACGACCTCACCGACGTCGACGGCCTGTCGGTCGTCGGGATGGATCTCGCCGCCGGGGTCGACGTCCTCACGGAGCTGCTGGTCGCAGCGGGCCACCGCACCATCGGGTTGATCTCCGGCCCGGAGACCCCCGACAACCCGCCCGTGCGGGCCGATCTGGTCGGCGCCGCCATGTCCCGGCTGGGCCTCGACCCCACCACGCTGGTGCGGTTCCGGGCCGACGCCTTCTCGCTCGAGGCCGGGTTCGCCGCGGCCGTGAAGCTGCTGGCCGACCGACCGGACGTCACGGCGGTCATGGGCCACAACGACATCATCGCGATCGGTGCGCTGCAGGCCGCCCGCGACGCCGGCCTGCGCGTCCCCGAGGACCTCACGGTCACGGGCTTCAACGACGGCCCCCTGGTCGACGCCGTCACCCCGCCGCTCACGACGGTGCGGCTGGACATGATGCGGCTGGGTCGCGAGGCGGCCGAGGTGCTGATGGCGTCGATCGCGGGATCCGGCGCGGTGGACCAGCGGCAACTGCCGGTTACGCTGGAGCTGCGCGGCTCGCACGGCCCGGTGCGCGCCGACGCCTGACCGCCGGCCGCCGGTCGGTGTCAGGCGCGACCGAGCTCCAGCGCCCGGGCGACCAGCTTGCCCACCGCCTCGGACTCGATGAGGAATCCGTCGTGCCCGTAGGGAGATTCGACGATGTCCAACTCGTCGGCCCGCGGGAGCCCGCGCGCGAGTTCCGCCTGCTGCGCGAGCGGGTAGAGCCGGTCGCTGTCGATGCCACCCACCACCACGGGTACGTCGACACCGGCGAGCACCGACTCCACCCCGCCCCGCCCGCGACCCACGTCGTGGGTGTTCATGCTGTCGGTGAGCGTGACGTAGCTGCCGGCGTCGAACCGGCGCACCAGCTTGTCGGCGTGGTGGTCGAGGTAGGAGGTCACGGCGAACCGGCCGCCCACGACGTCCGGCGCCGCCACGAACGGGTCCTCGCCCAGCTGTGCCGCCCGGCCGAACCGCTCTCCCAGCTCGTACGCCGAGCGGTAGCTGTAGTGCGCGATGCGGCGGGCCAGACCGAGTCCGTGGGACGGCGGAGCGTCGGCCGCGTAGTCACCGCCGTGCCAGGCCGGATCCCCCGTGATGGCCTGGATCTCCAACGTCTGCAGGGCGATCTGGTCGGCGCTCGATGCCGCACAGGTCGCGAGCAGCAACGCCGAACCGACGCGCTCGGGGTGCACCACGAGCCATTCCAGCGCACGCATCCCGCCCATCGAGCCGCCGAGGACCGTCGCGAACCGCTCGACGCCCAGCCGGTCCGCGAGCCGGCGTTCCACCTCGACCTGGTCGCGCACCGTGACGCGCGGGAACCGCGAGCCGAGACGACGGCCGTCCGCGTCGGGGCTCGCCGGACCGGTCGTTCCGCGGCAGCCGCCGAGCACGTTGGCGCACACCACGAACCAGCGCTCGGTGTCGAGCACCGCGCCGGGTGCGACGAGCTCGCCCCACCACCCCGGTGTCGGCTGGTCCGGCCCGGCCGGCCCCGCCCCGTGCGCGTCGCCGGTGAGCGCGTGCTCGACGAGGACGGCGTTGACGATGCGGCCCGTGTCGTCGCGGACCGGTGTCCCCCACGTCTCGTACGCGACGCGGACGTCGAGGTCGCCGCCCAGTTCCAGCGCGACGACCCCGACGTCCGCGTACTCACGTGCCATGAGGGGTGTCAGGCACCCTTCGACGCGCGGAAACCGGCGTCCAGGTCGGCGAGGATGTCCTCGATGCCCTCGAGCCCGACGGCCAACCGGACCAGGCCCGGAGTGACGCCGGACAACGCCTGCTCGTCGACCGTGAGCTGCGAGTGCGTGGTCGACGCCGGGTGGATGACCAGGCTGCGCACGTCGCCGATGTTGGCGACGTGGCTGTGCAGCTCGAGGGCCTCGACGAACCGCTTGCCCGCCTCGAGGCCGCCCTCGATCTCGAACGCGACGACCGCGCCGGTGCCCTTGGGCAGGTACTTCTGCCCACGGGCGAAGTACTTCGAGGACTCCAGACCCGCGTAGTTCACGGACTTGACCTCGTCGCGGGCCTCGAGCCAGTTCGCCACCGCCACCGCGTTCTGCACGTGCCGCTCGACGCGCAGCGAGAGCGTCTCGATGCCGATCGAGAGCTGGAAGGCGTTGAACGGCGAGATCGAGGCGCCGATGTCGCGCAGCAGCTGCACCCGGGCCTTGAGGATGTAGGCGAGGTTCGCGCCGAGCGGCGAGCCGACGCCGAGGTCGCGGGCGTAGGTGACGCCGTGGTAGCTGGCGTCCGGCTCGTTGAATCCCGGGAACTTCGCGGGATCCGCCCCGAAGTCGAAGTTGCCGCTGTCGACGATGACGCCGCCGATCGACGTGCCGTGGCCGCCGAGGTACTTCGTTGCACTGTGCACCACGATGTCGACGCCGAACTCGAACGGCCGCAGCAGGTAGGGCGTCGCGACGGTGTTGTCGACGATGAACGGCACGCCGTTCTCGTGGGCGATCGCGGCGATCGGCTCGAGGTCGAGGATGTCGTTGCGCGGGTTCGGCACGGTCTCGCCGTAGAACGCCTTGGTGTTCGGCCGCACCGCGCGGCGCCACTCGTCGAGGTCGTCGGGGTCGTTGACGAACGTGACCTCGATACCGAACTTCGGCAGCGTGTAGTGGAACAGGTTGTAGGTGCCGCCGTAGAGGCTCGCGCTGGAGACGATGTGGTCGCCCGCCTGAGCGAGGTTGAGGATCGCGAACGTCTCCGCGGCCTGGCCGGAGGCGACGAGCAGCGCGCCGACGCCGCCCTCGAGCGAGGCGATCCGGTCCTCCACCACGGCCTGCGTGGGGTTCATGATCCGGGTGTAGATGTTGCCGAACTGCTTGAGCGCGAACAGCTCCGACGCGTGCTGGGTGTCGTCGAAGGTGTAGCTGGTGGTCTGGTAGATCGGCAGCGCGCGGGCGTGGGTCGCGGCGTCGGCGGTCTGACCGGCATGGATCTGGCGGGTCTCGAAGGACCAGGTGTCACTGGACATGGGTGTGCTCCTGAAGCGGGTGGATGTCGATGGGAACTGAGACGTCGAACCGAGACGAACAGGTACTCAGCAGGCCTGACACAGGGCGCTGGCGATGCGCAGCAGGTCGACCGCGCGTCGCTGCGTCAGCAGCAGCGGTTCAGGCGTCGACATGAGACCGGAGCGTAACTGCTCCGTGATGGGATGGTCACGTGGCAGTGACGCGCCGGACGGTGCTCGCCGCCGCCGTCACGGGGGCGCTCGCCACCCTGGTGGGCTGCGGGAGCGACCGGAAGGACCAGCCGAGCGGGATGACGTCGAACCGAGTCAGCTACGGGAGCGACCCCAGCCAGTGGGTCGACCGGTACGACGTGCCCGCAGGTGTGCCCGTTCGGGCCACCGCCGTGGCCGTCATCCACGGCGGGTTCTGGCGGGCGCAGTACGACGCCTCGCTCGGCGCCCCGCTCGCGACGGACCTCGCGCGGCGCGGCTGGCCGTCCTTCAACGTCGAGTACCGCCGGGTCGGCGACGGCGGGGGCTGGCCCACCACCCTCGACGACGTCCGGGCCGCGCTGCAGACCGTCACGGCCGACCGGATCGTCGTGCTCGGCCACTCCGCGGGCGGGCAGCTGGCCGTGTGGGCGGCGGCGCAGGCCGATCTCGCCCCACGCGTCGTGGGTGTGGTGTCACAGGCCGGCGTGCTCGACCTCGTGGGTGCGGCGAACGACGGCGTCGGCGGCACCGCGGTGCCGGACCTGCTCGGGGGCGGGCCGGGGCAGGTCCCCGATCGCTACGCCGCGGCCAGCCCGCTCGCCCACCTGCCGCTGACGGTCCCGGTGCGGTGCGTGCACGCGAAGGCGGACGCCAACGTGCCCTACGCGCAGTCGGTCACGTACGTCGACGCCGCCCGCGCGAAGGGCGACGACACGTCACTCACCACCGTCGACGGCGACCACTTCACCCTCATCGACACCGGGTCGGCCGCGTGGACGTCGATCGTGGGGCTGATCGAGGGGCTCTCCGGCTGACGGCTCCCCCACTACGGTGGATCCCGTGACACTCCTCGAACAACCGTTGGCGCCGAGCGGAGAGTGGGCCGACGTCACGCGCGACGAATCGTCCCTGAAGCGCTTCCTGCACGGGCTGCCGGGGGTCGACCAGGTCGGGGCGCACGCCCGCTGCGACGCCCTCGCCACCCGCAGCATCAAGACCACCGCGAAGGCCTGGGCGATCGACACGGCCATCTCGATGGTCGACCTCACCACGCTCGAGGGCAACGACACCCACGGCAAGGTCGCCTCGCTCTGCGCCCGGGCCGCGCACCCCGACCCGAGCGGGCCGTGGCCGGGCGACGTGCCGCCGCCACGCGTCGCCGCCGTGTGCGTGTACCCCGACCTGGTCGAGCTCGCAGTGCAACGGTTGCAGGGCACGGGCGTCAAGGTCGCGTCGGTGGCGACGGCCTTCCCTTCCGGTCGCGCATCTCTCGACGTCAAGATTTCAGACACCCAGGACGCGGTCGAGGCCGGCGCGGACGAGATCGACATGGTCATCGACCGTGGGGCGTTCCTCTCCGGTCGCTACGGCCAGGTGTTCGACGAGATCGTCGCGATCCGTGCGGCCTGCGGCGCCTCCCACCTCAAGGTCATCCTCGAGACCGGCGAGCTCGTCACGCTCGACAACGTGCGCCGGGCCTCCTGGCTGGCGCTGCTGGCCGGCGGGCACGTCATCAAGACCTCGACCGGGAAGGTCTCCCCCGCGGCCACACCGCCGGTCGCGCTGACCATGCTGCACGCGGTCAGGGACTTCGCGGCGGCCACCGGCGGCGAGGACCGGCGCGGCGTCAAGCTCGCGGGCGGCATCCGGACGACGAAGGACGCCCTGCGGTACCTGGTGATCGTCAACGAGGTGGCCGGCCCGCCGTGGCTGCACCCCGACCTGTTCCGCTTCGGCGCCTCGAGCCTGCTCGACGACCTCGTGCTGCAGCGCCACAAGCTCGCCACCGGCGCGTACGACAGCGGCCGCTACGTCAGCAACGACTGAGGGACGAACCGATGCCTCCTGCACCAGAACGCCCAGTGTCACCGTTCGAGTACGCCCCCGCGCCGGAGTCGGCGGCGGCCGGGAAGCTACGCGAGCACTACGGGATCTTCGTCGACGGCGAGTTCCGCGCCGGGCGCGGCGAGCCGGTCAAGACGGTCAACCCTGCGACCGAGGAGCCCCTGGCCGAGGTGGCCGAGGCGAACGAGGCCGATGTCGCCGACGCCGTGAAGGCGGCGCGCAAGGCGTACGACAAGGTCTGGTCGAAGACGTCCGGCCGCGACCGCGCCAAGTACCTGTTCCGCATCGCCCGGGCGATCCAGGAACGCTCGCGGGAGCTGGCGGTGGTCGAGACCCTCGACAACGGCAAGCCGATCAAGGAGTCCCGCGACGTCGACGTCCCCACGGCCGCAGCGCACTTCTTCTACCACGCGGGCTGGGCCGACAAGCTCGAGCACGCGGGCTTCGGACCCGACCCGAAGCCGCTCGGCGTGGCCGGCCAGGTCATCCCGTGGAACTTCCCGCTGCTCATGGCGGCCTGGAAGATCGCGCCGGCGCTGGCGTGCGGGAACACCGTCGTCCTCAAGCCGGCCGAGACCACGCCGCTCACCGCGCTCGTGCTCGCCGAGATCATCGCCGAGGCCGACCTGCCGCCGGGCGTCGTCAACGTGCTGCCGGGCGGCCCCGCGGTGGGGGCGGCCGTCGTCGGGGCCGACGTCGACAAGGTCGCGTTCACCGGCTCGACCGAGGTCGGCAAGGCGATCGCGCGCGAGCTCGCCGGCACCCGCACGCGGCTGACGCTGGAGCTCGGCGGCAAGGCCGCGAACGTCGTGTTCGACGACGCCCCGATCGACCAGGCCGTCGAGGGCATCGTCAACGGGATCTTCTTCAACCAGGGCCACGTGTGCTGTGCCGGCTCGCGGCTGCTGGTACAGGAATCGATCGCCGAGGAGGTCGTCGCGCGGCTGCAGGAGCGGTTGCAGACGCTGCGGCTCGGCGACCCGATGGACAAGAACACCGACATCGGCGCCATCAACTCCGGCCCGCAGCTGGAGCGGATCCGCGAGCTGACCGCGGCGGGCGAGGCCGAGGGCGCCCACCGCTGGACCGCACCGTGCGACCTGCCCGACCGCGGCTTCTGGTTCCCACCGACGGTGTTCACCGAGGTCTCGACCGCGCACCGCATCGCCCGCGAGGAGATCTTCGGACCGGTGCTCTCGGTGCTGACGTTCCGTACCCCCGCCGAGGCGGTCGCCAAGGCGAACAACACCCCGTACGGGTTGTCGGCCGGTGTCTGGACCGAGAAGGGCTCGCTCATCCTCTGGATGACGCAGAAGCTGCGGGCGGGCGTCGTCTGGGCCAACACGTTCAACCGGTTCGACCCCTCCGCGCCGTTCGGTGGCTACGGGGAGTCGGGGTTCGGTCGCGAGGGCGGCCGGCAGGGTCTGGAGGCCTACCTTGCCCACTGACGCGTCGGACCGCCTCGCGGTGCGCAAGACCTACAAGCTGTACGTCGGCGGGGCGTTCCCCCGCTCGGAATCGGGACGGTCGTACGCCGTGCACGGAGCCTCCGGAGAGCTGCTCGCCCACGCCGCGCACGGGTCGCGCAAGGACGTCCGCGACGCCGTGAAGGCCGCGCGCGCCGCCGTGGCGGGCTGGGGCGCCGCGACCGCGTACAACCGCGGCCAGGTCGTCTACCGGATCGCCGAGATGCTCGAGGGGCGCCGGGCGCAGTTCGTCGACGAGGTCCGCGCCGCCGAGGGCGGGTCGGCGCGCGACGCCGAGCGGCAGGTCGACACCGCCGTCGACCGGGTGGTCTGGTACGCCGGGTGGGCCGACAAGTACGCCCAGATCGCGGGTTCCACCAACCCCGTCGCCGGGCCGTACTTCTCGTTCACGCTGCCGGAGCCGACGGGCGTGGTCGGGATCGTGGCGCCGGCCGACAGTTCGCTGCTCGGGTTCGTCTCGGTGCTCGCGCCGGTGGTGTGCACCGGCAACACCGCGGTGGTGATCGCGTCGGCGCAGCGTCCGCTGCCCGCCGTCTCGCTCGCCGAGGTGCTGGCGACCTCCGACGTCCCGGGCGGCGTCGTCAACGTGCTGACGGGACCGGTCGCGGAGCTCGCGCCGCCGCTCGCCTCGCACCGCGACGTCGACGCGCTCGACCTCACCGGTGTCGCCGAGGCCGACCGCCCGGCCCTCGCCCGTGCGGCCGCCGACTCGGTCACGCGGGTCTTCGTGCCGGACCACGAGGACTGGCTCGCCGATCCCGGCACGCGCCGGCTCGGCGCCTTCGTCGAGGCCAAGACGGTGTGGCACCCCATCGGGGTCTGATCGCTCCTGGGTGGAGTCGGTAGGTTCGCACCCGTGACCGCCTCGACCTCCGGCTCGATCGTCCCGATCACCCTGACCGTGAACGGCCGCATCGGCCTCACGCTGTGGGCGCCGCCGTGGGAGGACGACGACGGCGAGGAGTGGCAGGGCTTCCTCGGCGAGGGCAGCACCATCCTCGTGTTCCCGAGCGCCGACGCGCTCGCCGACTACGTCGAGGAGGTCACCGAGCAGGACCGCGAGACCGACCTCTCCGACCACCCCGGCTGGGAGGACGTCGTCGACTGGCCGATCGCGCAGTTCCGCGCGGGCCCCGAGGACCACTACGACCTCGACGCCGTCTTCGGCTGGGCGGGCGACGCCCCCGACCCGATCACGGTCAGCGCCGTCGGCTCGGTCGTGGAGATGGTCGCCGAGATCGCCGAGTGCTGCGACGACGGCATCCTCAAGGCCCTGGTGAACGGCACTCCCGAGTACGTCGACGTGCAGGACGAGGACACCAGCTACTCCGGCCGCGAGGGCCAGAAGGCCTGGGACGACCTCGGCGACGTCGTTGCCGCCAACTGGGAGCGGGCCATCGCCCGTGTCGACAAGTGGCTGGAGTGGCGCGGCGACTTCAGCGCCACCGACCTCGGCGCTGAGACCGCCTGGGACAAGGTCGGCGCCGAGCCGATCGAGCTCGTGCTGCCCGAGCGCACGGTGCTCACCGTCCGCGGCGAGCGCGAGGGCGAGATGCTGTTCCTCGGCGGCGACGAGACCATCGCCGTCTTCGAGACCGTCGCGGGCCTCGCGCGCTACTGCCGCGACGCCCAGGAGCACGAGCTCACCAAGCTGGAGTTCTGGGACGAGATCCGCGACGAGGACGAGGTCCCCGACGACCGGTTCCGCCCCGGCCTCGGTTCCTCCTTCGACCTGCGCACCCCCAACTCCCGCGCCGGCGTCCTGCTGCTGGAGCTCATGGACTTCTGCGGCCTCGAGGCGGACGAGAACGACCTCGCCGAGCCCGCCGACCCCGACGCCTGGGCCGCCGCCGTGCAGGAGCTCGACGGGTGTCTGCAGATCGAGGACTGAGACGGCGCCGCCGTGAGCTGATCCGAGCGCAGCGCACGCGCCGAGCGCACGTGCGAGCCGAGCGCCGGGCTGAGCCGGTGCCCGCGGTCAGTCGTCGGGCACGTCGCGCAGCCGCGCGTGACAGTAGGTGCGGGCAGGAACCCCGCGACGCCCCCGATGCGCCTGCGCCAGGAAGTCGTTGCCGGACGGCTCGTTGAACAGGTGAGCCGGGAGCAGCCGTCCGGCGCGGTCGTGATGCCGCTGGGCGAGGTCGGTCTCGATCAGCGGCGCGTGCGTGCCCGTGGTCCCGACGAGGATGACCCCGCAGAACTCGGCCAGCCGCACCACCGTCGCCAGCTTCACGCCCGGCGCCTTCCCCGACTCGATCCGGGAGACCGTCGACTGCGGGACGCCTGCCGCCTCGGCGACGTCCCGCTGGCTCAGCCCCGCGCTCGCACGGCACGCGCGCAGGAACTCCCCCACGCTCTCGGTGCCGAGCACCGCGAGCTGCCGGTCGTACTCCCGTGGAGGCGGCGGGAGGTGGACGGCGGGTTCCCACGGCGGCGGTGGGCCGAACGGCGGCTCGGCCGCCGCCATGGCGTCGAGCTCCGCGTCGCCGAGGCGGTCGAGGGCCTCGTCGTCGAGCTCCGCGCGGTCGAGCAGATCCCACGCCGCACCGTCGGGCCACAGCTGACCCGACCCGACCGCTGCACCGTCCGCCGCGCCTGCCGCCCCGGCCCCCCCCCCCCCCCCCCTCCCCGGAAAAACAAAGGCGCCCGCCCCCCCCAAGTAGGTGGGCCCCCCCCCCCCCCCCACCCC
>CAXUNA010000001.1:14525-19595 GCA_964252095.1 uncultured Jatrophihabitans sp.
CTCCCCACCCCGCCGACCCCGTCACGTCATCAGCTCTGGCGCCGGCACCCGACTCGTCGTGCGGCCCGCCGCCGCCGAGAACGCTCATGGCGACACCCTGGCCACGAGGTCTGACAGTTTCCGCGCGCAGACGAGAATGTCCGAATTGACCAGTTCTCCAGACCGGTCGGAAAGTCGACCGCGGCACGTACACCACTGACTGCAGCACCGCTCTCAGTGGCGTACGTGCCGAGACGGCATCGCCGGGGACCTCATGGAATCTGCCGTTGCATCATGCGACACTTCGTCGGTCGAGATTGCGGTGCGACGTACGGCACGAGTTCGACCGGCCGGGCATCCGCGCCGAGCGATGCGCCCCGACCGGCTCAGGCGCCGGACAGCTCCGCGTAGGCCGGCTTGATGGTCTGCTCGATGATCTCCAGCCGTTCGGCGAACGGGATGAAGGCGCTCTTCATCGCGTTGATGGTGAGCCAGCGCAGGTCTCGCCAGCCGTAGTCGAAGGCGTCGACCAGCAACTCCATCTCGCGGCTCATCGAGGTCCCGCTCATGAGGCGGTTGTCGGTGTTGAGGGTGACCCGGAAGCCCAGTTCGCGCAGCAGGCCGATGGGGTGGGTGGCGATCGAATCCGCCGCACCGGTCTGCAGGTTGGAGGACGGGCACATCTCGAGCGGGATGCGCTTGTCGCAGACGTACTGCGCGAGCTGGCCGATCTTCGCGCCGGCGGCCGCTTCGGCGGCGGGGAGCGTGGTGTCGTAGACGATGTCGTCGACGATGCGGACGCCGTGGCCGAGCCGGTCGGCGCCGCACCACTGGATGGCCTCCCAGATCGAGGGCAGGCCGAACGCCTCGCCGGCATGGATCGTGAACCGCATGTTGCGCTGGCGCAGGAACTCGAAGGCGTCGAGGTGGCGGGTGGGCGGGAAGCCCGCTTCCGCGCCGGCGATGTCGAACCCGACGACCCCCCGGTCGCGGTAGACCACGGCCAGGTCGGCGATCTCGCGCGAGCGGGCGGCGTGCCGCATCGCCGTGGCCAGCACACCGATCCGGATCGACTGCCCGCGCGCCGCCGCGGCCTGCACACCCTCCGCGAAGCCCGCTAGCGCCGCGTCGAGCACCTGCTCGAGCGTCAGCCCCTGCTCGACGCACAGCTCCGGTGCCCAGCGGATCTCGGCGTACACCACGCCGTCGGCGGCAAGGTCCTCCGCGCACTCGCGCGCCACGCGGGCGATGCCGTCGGCGGTCTGCATGACCGCCACCGTGTGCGCGAAGGTCTCGAGGTACCGCACCAGGGAGCCGGAGTCGGCGGCCTCGCGGAACCAGGTGCCGAGCGCGTCCGGGTCGTACGTCGGCAACCCGGTGTAGCCGATCTGTTCCGAGAGCTCGACGATCGTCGACGGCCGGAGACCGCCGTCGAGGTGATCGTGCAGCAGGACCTTGGGGGCGGAGCGGATGTTCTCGGGGCTGAGCGGGGCGGGCATCCGGTCACGCTAACGCGGTGACGTTGCGACCGGTTGAACTGGGGATGATGGGGCGTGCCCGAATTGCCCGAGGTCGAGACCGCCCGCTCCCTGCTCGCCGCCCACGCGCTCGGCCGCCGCATCGTCGACGTCGACGACCGTGACGCCTACGTCTGCCGCCCCCACCGCCCGGGCGAGATCCGCGACGCGCTGCTCGGCCGGCGGCTGACCGCAGCGCACCGGCGCGGGAAGACGATGTGGTGCGACACCTCCGGCCGCCACGGCGGGAAGACCCCGGGCCCCGAGCTCGGCCTCCACCTCGGCATGGCCGGCCGGATCATCGTCACGAGCTGCGGCAGCGACGACGAGGTCCACGGCGGCGGTCCGACGCGTTGGCACCCGAACGGCGTCAAGCCCGAGTGGGACCGGTTCACCATCACGTTCGACGACGGCGGCGCGCTCCGGCTGTTCGACACCCGGCGGCTCTCACGGGTGCGGCTCGACCCGGATCGCGAGGCGCTCGGCCCGGACGGCCTCGAGATCGGTGTGGTCGAGTTCCGCGAGCGGGTCGGGCGTGGCAGCGCACCGGTCAAGGCGCGGCTGCTCGACCAGGCGGTGGTCGCCGGGGTCGGCAACCTGCTGGCCGACCAGATGCTGTGGGAGGCCTACCTCTCCCCGAAGCACCCGTGCGACGAGCTCTCGCCCGACCAGCTCACCGCCCTGCACAAGGCGCTCAAGCACTCGCTCAAGCTGGCGACCAAGAAGGGCGGCGTCCACACCGGCGAGTTCATCGAGTACCGCAGGGCCAACGCCCGCTGCCCCCGGTGCGGCGCCGAGGTCCGGCACGCCACGGTCGGCAGCCGTTCCACCTGGTGGTGCCCGCAGGAGCAGGTCTAGCCGGTCGTCACCAGCAACTGCTCCACCCCACGGATGACGAACTCCGGCCGGCGCGGCGGCGGCGCCGCGAGCGTCAGCTCCGGGAACGACGAGAGCAACGTGCGCAGCGTCGTCTGCAGCTCGATCCGGGCGAGCGGGGCGCCGACACAGAAGTGGATGCCGGCGCCGAAGCCGATCTGTGGGTTTGGGTCGCGGGACGGGTCGAGCACGTCCGGCGCGGCGAACACCGCCGGGTCGCGGTTCGCGGCGCCGAGCAGCGCCGCGATCTTCTGACCCTTCTCCACCACCGCACCGCCGATCTCGACGTCGGCGGTGGCCGTCCGCTCGAACAGCTGCAGCGGCGAGTCGAACCGGATCAGTTCCTCGACCGCGGTGGCGACGAACGCGTCGTCGTCGAGGTTGTCCCGGACGGTCGCCAGCACGTCGGGCCGCGCGAGCAGCGCCGAGAAGCCGTTGCCCACCACGTTCACCGTCGCCTCGTGGCCCGCGTTGAGCAGCAGCGTGCCCGTGGTCACCAGCTCGTCCAACGACAGGCGGGTGCCGTCGGCGTCCGCCTCGGCGAGCAGGGAGGAGATGAGATCGTCGCCGGGTTCGACGCGGCGCCGCTCCACCAGTTCGCGGAGGTACTCGACGAAGTCGGCGCTCGCCCGCTCGGCGGCATCCCGCTGCGCATCGGTGATCCCGTACTCGTACATCTTCACGATCGCGTTCGACCACGGCCGGAGGTGGTGCCGGTCGACCGGCGGGATGCCGAGCAACTCGGCGATCACCTCGACCGGCAACGGTTCCGCGTAGTGCGCGATGAGGTCGACCGGTTCGCCGGCAGCGGCGGCCGCCGCGAGGTCCCCCGCGAGCCGCGCCGCCAGGGCATCGATCGCCGGCCGCAGCCGTTCCACGTGCCCGCGCGAGAACGCCCCGGCGATCAGCCGCCGCAACCGCGTGTGCACAGGAGGCTCGCTCTCGAGCAGCGAGTGCACGTGGATAAGCTCGAACGCCGGCATCGAGATCTCCGGGAAGCGCGGCGACCACAGCCGGCCGAGCGAGCGCGAGCGCAGCACGTCGCTCGCCGTGCGGTGCGTCAGCGCCAACCACATCTGCGTCGGCTCGTGCCACTGCACCGCGGCCTCCGCCCGCAACGCGGCGAACGTGGGATAGGGATCGATGAGGAAGTCGGGGTCGGAGAAGGAGAGGTCGTCGACGTTCACGGGCCGGTCGCGCCGCCCCGTGCGCCGGCGGCGTCCAGATCGGCCGGACCGAACGCCCGCGGCAGCAGCGCCGAGAGCGGCTCGGGGCCGTCGACGGTCTCGATGAGCAGGTCGTTGCCGCCGAACTCGAACAGCAACTGCCGGCAGCGGCCACACGGCATCAGCGGTTCGCCGTCGCCGCCGACGCAGCTGAACGCCACGAGCCGACCGCCGCCGCTGGCGTTGAGCGCCGAGACCAGCCCGCACTCCGCGCACAACCCCACGCCGTACGACGCGTTCTCGACGTTGCATCCGACAACGATCCGGCCGTCGTCGACCAACGCCGCCGCCCCGACCGGGAACTTCGAGTACGGCGCGTACGCGTGCCCCATGATCTCGCGGGCCGCCGCGCGCAACCCCGACCAATCGACCGACGAGGGCGCGCTCATTCGCGTTGCCCCTTCCGCCAGACCAGGCCGTCGGCCTTGGGCGGCCGCAACCGCTGAGACGCCAGGGCGAGCACCAGCAGGGTGACGAGCTGCGGCGTGTAGGTGACGAGTTCCTGCGGGAGGCTGTCGGTGAGCGCGTACCAGAGCACCACCAGCACCGTGACCACCAGCGTGACCACGCCCGACATGATCCGTTTGCTGCGCCAGGCGTTCAGCGCAGCGGCGGCGAGCGCGAACGCGCCGAGCACCAGCAGCGCGTGCACCGAGGTCGAGCCCTGCCGCAGCTGCAGCGCGTCGGTGTAGCCGAACAGACCGGCACCGGCCGTCAGGCCGCCCGGCCGCCAGTTGCCGAAGATCATCGCGGCGAGGCCGATGTAGCCGCGGCCACCGGTCTGACCCTCGCGGTAGATGTTGGCGAGCTGCACGAGGAACGCGCCTGCCATGCCGGCCAGCGCCCCCGAGACCAGCACCGCGATCCACTTCATCCGGTAGACGTTGACGCCGAGCGACTCGGCTGCACTCGGCTTCTCACCGCACGAACGCAGCCGGAGGCCGAACGCCGTGCGCCACAGGATGAACCACGTCAACGGCACCATGAGCACGGCGATGATCGTGAACACGGTCAGCTGCGTGAACAGGCCGTCGAGCAGGCCGAAGATGTCGGAGATCAGGAACCAGTGGTGCCGCTCGACGCTGCCGAAGATGGTGTCGGCGCCCGGCAGTTGCAGGTTGGAGAAGGTCGGCACCCGCGGGGATTGGGTCGCGCCGCCGCCCGGGGTCCCGGCGAAGAGCACGCCGGCGAGGAAGCGGGCGGCGCCGAGGGCCGCGACGTTGATCGCGACACCGGACACGATGTGGTCGACACCGATCGTCACGGTGGCGAAGGCGTGCACCGCCCCGCCGATCACCCCGCCGACGATGCCGCCGACGATGCCGAGCCACGCCGAGCCGGACGTGTAGGCGAAGTACGCGCCGAAGAAGGTCCCGAGGATCATCATGCCCTCGAGGCCGATGTTCACGACGCCGCTGCGCTCGGCCCACAGCCCACCCAGCCCGGCGAGGGCGATCGGCACCGCGACGGCG
>CAXUNA010000001.1:19605-22698 GCA_964252095.1 uncultured Jatrophihabitans sp.
CCGCCCCCCCCCGGGGGGGGCTCGCGCCCCCGGGTGTTTGAGGGGGGCGCCGCGCCCACCGCCGGAGGTGATGTCCTCGGCGCCGGTGATGACACGGGTGAGCGACAGCAGCACCAGGCCCGCGGCGAACAGCAGGAGCAGGCGGGGCGTGGTGAGGCGTCGACCCGAGGTGGGCTTACGGAGGTTCGGGTCGATCGGGGCGTTGTCGGCGGGGACCTCGGAGCCGTCGATGGTCTGGCTCATGCCGTGGCCTCCTGCTCGGTGGTGGGGGCGGCGGGAGTGGACGGTGGTGGCGGCGCCGCGAGTTGGCGGCCCACCCGCTTCTGCTGCCGGGTGACGGCGAACCGGCGCACCAGCTCGTACGTGACGACGACCGAGAGCACCACGACGCCCTGGAGGATCTGCGTGATCTCCTTGGGGATGTCGTAGAGGTCGAGCACGATGTTCGACTGGTCGAGGAACGCCCACAGCAGCGAGGCGAACACGATCGCGATCGGGTTGTTGCGCCCGATCAGGGCGATGCCGATGCCGGTGAGGCCGATGCCCGCGGGGAAGTTCAGCGAGTACTGGTGCGATTCCCCCAGCAGGTTCGGCAGGCCGACCAGCCCGGCGATCGCGCCCGAGCCGATCATCGTGGTGATCACCATCCGGCGGACGTTGACACCGCTCGCGGCGGCCGCCGACTCCGAGCGCCCGGCAGCACGGAGGTCGAACCCGAACCGGGTGCGGCTGATGACGAACTGGTAGAGCACGCCGACGATGATCGCGACGACGAGCAGGCCGTAGATCCGGCGGTCGGTTCCGGGGATCAGCGGCAGACCCACGATCTGGCCGCTGCCGGGGATGGGTTTGGTGCCGATGTCGTTGCCGCGCTGCACGCCGAACTTGTCCGGCCGGAGCAGGTAGGCGACCAGCCCGGTGGCGACGGAGTTCAGCATGATCGTCGAGATGACCTCGCTGACGCCGCGGTAGGCCTTCAGCAGCGCGGGGATCGCGGCCCACGCCGCGCCGACCACCATCGCGAGCAGGATCGTCACGACCTGCGCGAGACCGTTGGGCAGCACCACGTTGCCGGCGAAGACGGCCGCGACCATGGCCGCGAGGCGGTACTGACCGTCGATGCCGATGTTGAACAGGTTCATGCGGAAGCCGATGGCCACCGCGATCGCCGCGATGTAGTACGGGATCGCCTGGTTGACGATGCCGGCGAGCGAGTCCCGGTTCTTGATCCCGTAGTCGAACATCACCGACAACGCCTGGCCCGGGTTGTTCCCCCGGGCCAGCAGGATGACCGAGATCAGCAGCGCCGCCACGACCAGACCGATGACGGCCGCACCGATGTTGAGCCCGCCACGCGCGAGCCGTTCCTTCCACGCGGTGCTCACGACGCCACCGCGTCACCGGCGCCGGTCATGGCCGCGCCCAGCTCCTCGGGCGTCACCGTGCTCGGGTCGGCGTCGGCGATGAGCCGCCCCCGCAGGATCACCTTGAGGGTGTCGGACATGCCGATGAGCTCGTCGAGGTCGGCGCTGATGAGCAGCACGGCGAGCCCGGCCGCCCGCGCCTCCCGGAGGTGGTCCCAGATGGCCGCTTGGGCGCCGACGTCGACGCCGCGGGTGGGGTGCGAGGCCAGCAGCACCTTGGGGCTGTTCGCCATCTCCCGGCCGACGATGAGCTTCTGCTGGTTGCCGCCCGACAGCGAACCGGCGGCGACGTCGATGCCCGGCGTGCGGACGTCGAACTCCTCGACGATCCGGCGGGTGTCGCGCTTGGCGCCGCGGGCGTCGATGAGCGGCCCGCGGGCGTTGGGCTTCTCGGTCTGGTGGCCCAGGATGCGGTTCTCCCACAGTGGCGCCTCGAGCAGGATCCCCTGCCGGTGGCGGTCCTCGGGGATGTAGCCGATACCCGACGTCCGCCGCTCGCGGGTGCCGAGCTTGGAGATGTCGCGGTCGCCGAGCAGCACCCGACCGCGGTCGAGCGTCCGCAGACCCATGATGGCGTCGACCAGTTCGGCCTGCCCGTTGCCCTCGACGCCCGCCACACCGACGATCTCGCCGGCGTGGATGACCAGGTCGATCGAGTCCAGCACCGGACGTCCCTCGGGCGCCAGGACCGTCAACCCCTGCAGCTGCAGGGCGACCCGGTCGGTCACGGTCGACTCGCGCAGTTCCGGCACCGGCAGCTGCGAGCCGACCATCAGCTCGGCCAGCTGGCGGGCCGTCGTCGACGCGGGGTCGACGGTGGTGATCGTGGTCCCGCGGCGCACGACCGTGATCTCGTCGGCGACCTGCAGCACCTCGTCGAGCTTGTGGGAGATGAACAGGACGGTGAGGCCGTCGGCCTGCATGTGGTGCAGGTTCGCGAACAGCTCGTCGACCTCCTGCGGCACCAGCACGGCGGTCGGCTCGTCGAGGATGAGGATCTTCGCGCCGCGGTAGAGGACCTTGGCGATCTCGACCCGCTGCCGCGCGCCGACGCCGAGGTCCTCGACGAGCGTGTCGGGGTGCAGGTCGAGGTGGTAGGCGTCGGAGATCTCGAGGATCCGGCGTCGCGCGGTGCGGAAGTCGAGCCGGCCGCCCTTGGTCGGCTCGTCGCCCAGCACGATGTTCTCGAGGACGGTCAGGTTGTCGGCCAGCATGAAGTGCTGGTGCACCATGCCGATCCCCACCGCGATCGCGTCGGACGGCGAGGAGAACTTCACCGGCGCGCCGTTGATCGCGATCGTGCCCTCGTCGGGCTTCTGCATCCCGTAGAGGATGTTCATCAGCGTCGACTTGCCGGCGCCGTTCTCCCCGACGATCGCGTGCACCTCGCCGCGGCGGACCGCGAGCGTGACGTCGCGGTTCGCGACGACCCCCGGGTACCGCTTGGTGATGCCGTCGAGTTGGACGGCGATCGGCGCGTCCGGATCGCGTCCGGACGGGCCCGGCTGCGACTTCGAGAGGTTCGGGCTGGCGATGACGCGCTCCCTGGCTGCAGTGGTGAGGACGCACGCACCGACCTCACGCCGACAAAGGAAAAGACCCGGGGAGCACGGTTGCCCCGGCGCCCCCGGGGGGGCGGGGGCGACGCGCAGCGCAAGCGGCTCGTGGA
>CAXUNA010000001.1:22708-58624 GCA_964252095.1 uncultured Jatrophihabitans sp.
CCCCCCCCCCCGCCCACAACCCAACCCCCCCGGCCACCCCGGCCCCCCGGGCCCCCCGGGTCGGGAACTGCTGGACTACGTCTGGATCAGGAGACCGTCGTCGGGACCGTCACGGTGCCGGCGATGATGGCCGCCTTCGCCTTCTCGATGGCGTCCTTGTACTGCTCGACCTTGGAGTTCGAGGTCGCGTAGCCGACACCGTCGTCCTTGAGCGTGAACTCCTTGCTGCCCGCGGTGAAGGTGCCCTTGCTGTCGTCCTCGATGAAGCTGTAGACCGCGGTGTCGACGCGCTTGAGCGCCGAGGTGAGGATCCACGGCTGCTGGTCGGCCGTGGCGGTCTGGTACTGGTCGGAGTCGACGCCGATCGCGAGCTTCTGCTTGCTCGCAGCCGACTGGAACAGCCCCGAACCCGAACCACCGGCGGCGGCGTAGACCACGTCGGCGCCGCCGTCGTACATGCCGTCGGCCGTCGTCTTGCCCTTCGCCGGGTCGTTGAAGCCGGAGAAGTCCGGCGCCTGCGACAGGTAGGTGACCTGGACCTTAATCGACGGGTCGACGGACTTGACGCCCGCCTGGTAACCCGCCTGGAAGGTCTGGATGAGCGGGGTCTGGACGCCGCCGATGAAGCCGACGTTCTTGGTCTTGGAGGCCGACGCCGCGGCGACCCCGACGAGGTACGAGCTCTGCTCGGCCCCGAAGGTCAGGCCCTCGACGTTCGGCTGCTTGATCGAGTCGTCGTCGATGATCGCGAACTTGACGTTCGGGAACTTCGGCGCCACCTGACCGAGGGCGGTCGCGTAGGCGAACCCGACCGCGACGATCGGGTTGTAGCCCGAGCTCGCGAGCAGGGTCAGCCGGTCCGCCTTCTGGGCGTCGGTCTCGCCGTTGACGGCCGACAGCTCCTTGATCTGGACACCGAGGTCGCTCTTGGCCTTGTCCAGGCCCGCGGCGGCGAGGTCGTTGAACGACTTGTCACCGCGGCCGCCGACGTCGTAGGCCATGCCGACCTTGAGGTCGCTCGTGGCCGCTCCGCTGCCGGAACCGCTGGCGCCCCCGCCGCCACTGCTGTCGCCGCTGCTGCTGCCGCAGGCGGTCAGCCCGAGGACGACGGCCGTCGTCGCTGCCGCGAACTTCGCCGCGGTCCGCCAGCGAAACTGCCCGATCCCTGAACCCACTCCTGGTCTCCCTCTGGTCTGCTGTGCCGGGTCCGATGACCCGTCCGGTCCGGCCCCCTGTCGGGCGGCGGACGCGTCAAGGTAGCGCCCGCAAGCGCCATCGGTGGACGGTCCGACCAGCGGACCCGGGGTTTCGTCACCCGATCGTTGCCTGACGCGAACCTGACGAACCGGACTCCGCGGGCCGTTGTCGACCGCCTGTGCGGGACCCGACACGGCCGCAGGGTCACCTCGCCCGGACACACCCGAAACCCGGAGATAAGCTCCTGCGGTGACGTCGACCGTGAACCCGCCGGCCGGGAACACGCCCCGGGCCGGACTCGACCCCACGGCCATCCCCGCCACCCCCGTCCGCACCAAGCCGGTCGGCTCGGTCTACCGGGGCCGCGAGGGCATGTGGTCGTGGGTGGCCCACCGGATCACGGGCGTCCTGACCTTCTTCTTCCTGTTCACCCACGTCCTCGACATCGCGCTGGTGCGGGTCTCGCCCGACACCTTCGACCGGGTCATCGACAGCTA
The DNA here is from genome assembly GCA_964252095.1 of uncultured Jatrophihabitans sp. GTDB lineage: Bacteria > Actinomycetota > Actinomycetes > Mycobacteriales > Jatrophihabitantaceae > CAXUNA01. The sequence goes on from CAXUNA010000001.1 coordinate 24,403, forward strand.
CAAGAACCCGTTCATCAACCTGTCCGAGCTCGGGCTGGTCGGCGCCGTGCTCTACCACGCGCTGAACGGCCTGCGGATCATCTCGATCGACTTCTGGAAGCGCGGGCCGCGGGTGCAGCGGCAACTGCTCTGGGTCGTCGTCGCCATCTGGGTGGTCGTGATGGTCCCGGGGGCCTACTTCATGCTCCAGCACACCGTCGAGAACCTGTTCGGGAGCAACTGATGACCGCGGCGTCGCAGAGCACCAGCGGGGGCATGCACTCCTCCCTGCCGCCCGTCATCGAGGCGCCGCGCAGCTCACCGCTGCGCCGCGGCCGCTCGCGGGGCAACTTCGAGCTCCACAGCTGGGCGTTCATGCGCATCAGCGGGGTCGTGCTCGTGGTCCTGGTGCTCGGCCACCTGTTCATCATGAACGTCCTCGACGGCGGGGTGCAGCGGCTGAACTTCGCGTTCGTCGCCGGGCGGTGGGCCTCGCCGTTCTGGCAGGTCTGGGACCTGCTGATGCTCTGGCTCGCGCAGATCCACGGCACCAACGGTCTGCGCACCGTCATCAACGACTACACCCGCAAGGACTCCACGCGGCTGTGGCTGAAGGGCACGCTCTACGTCGCGTCGGCCTTCACCATCGCGCTCGGCACGCTCGTGATCTTCACGTTCGACCCGAACATCTCGTAGGCCCCGAACCCGTCCGGTCCGCCTGCCAGCGCCCACCGCCCTCAGCGCCCGACAGACCAGGAGAAACCGATGGTCCAGACGCACTCCTACGACGTCGTGATCGTCGGTGCCGGTGGCGCCGGCATGCGGGCGGCGCTCGAGTCCTCCGCGAAGGTCCGCACCGCGGTGCTCACCAAGCTCTACCCGACCCGCTCCCACACCGGCGCGGCGCAGGGCGGCATGTGCGCCGCGCTCGCCAACGTCGAGGAGGACAACTGGGAGTGGCACACCTTCGACACCATCAAGGGCGGCGACTACCTGGTCGACCAGGACGCCGCCGAGGTGCTGTGCCGGGAGGCCGTCGACGCCGTCCTCGACCTCGAGAAGATGGGCCTGCCGTTCAACCGGACGCCCGAGGGCCGCATCGACCAGCGCCGGTTCGGCGGTCACACCCGCAACCACGGCGAAGCCGCCGTGCGCCGCTCGTGCTTCGCGGCGGACCGCACCGGCCACATGATCCTGCAGACGCTGTACCAGAACTGCGTCAAGGCGGGCGTGGAGTTCTACAACGAGTTCTACGTGCTCGACCTGCTGCTCACCGGCGAGGGCGAGGAGGCCGTGACCTCGGGCGTCGTCGCCTACGAGCTCTCGACCGGCGAGATCCACGTCTTCGAGGCCAAGGCCGTCATCTTCGCCACCGGCGGCGTCGGCAAGGTCTTCAAGACCACCACCAACGCCCACACCCTCACCGGTGACGGCATGGGCGTGGTCTACCGCAAGGGCCTGCCGCTGGAGGACATGGAGTTCTTCCAGTTCCACCCCACGGGCCTCGCCGGGCTCGGCATCCTGCTCTCCGAGGCCGCCCGCGGCGAGGGCGCGATCCTGCGCAACGCCTCCGGCGAGCGGTTCATGGAGCGCTACGCCCCCACCATCAAGGACCTCGCGCCGCGCGACATCGTCGCCCGCTCGATGGCCTCGGAGGTGCGCGAGGGCCGCGGCGCCGGCCCCGACAAGGACTACATCCTGCTCGACCTCACGCACCTGCCGCGCGAGCAGATCGACGCCAAGCTCCCCGACATCACCGAGTTCGCCCGCACCTACCTCGGCATCGAGCCCTACACCGAACCGGTGCCGGTCTTCCCGTCGGCCCACTACGCGATGGGCGGGGTGCCCACCAACATCCGGGCCGAGGTGCTGCGCGACAACGACCACCCGGTGCCCGGGCTCTACGCCGCCGGCGAGGTGGCGTGCGTGTCGGTGCACGGCTCGAACCGGTTGGGCACGAACTCGCTGCTCGACATCAACGTGTTCGGCCGCCGGGCCGGCATCGCCGCGGCCGAGTACGCCGCGACCGTCTCGCACACCGTGGTCCCGGACGACGCCGCCGTGTTCGTCGAGGGCCTGGTCGAGCAGATGCAGCGCGCCAGCGGCACCGAGCGGGTGGCCGACATCCGGCGCGAGCTGCAGGAGTCGATGGACCTCAACGCGCAGGTCTACCGCACCGACACCTCGCTCAAGCAGTGCGAGCAGGACATCGCCGGGCTGCGGGCGCGCTACCGCAACATCTCGATCGGCGACCACGGCAAGCGCTACAACTCCGACCTGCTCGAGGCGATCGAGCTCGGCTTCCTGCTCGAGATCGCCGAGGTCATGGTGGTGTCGGCGCGGGCGCGCAACGAGTCGCGCGGGGCCCACTTCCGCGAGGACTACCCCAACCGTGACGACGTCAACTTCATGCGCCACACCATGGCGTACAAGACCGGCGAGGGCGAGATCCGCCTGGACTACAAGCCGGTCGTCATGACCCGATACCAGCCGATGGAGCGCAAGTACTGATGTCGACCATCACGACCCCCGACGTCTCGTCCGGCACCACGCCCACTCCCCCGGCCTCGACCTCCGAGGGCGTGGCGGGCGGCGCTGCCAGCGAGACCGAGAAGCGCGCGCAGCAGCCCGCCCACGAGCTGCCGCCGCCACGCACCATCCGGGTCAAGATCCGCCGCTTCAACCCGGAGACCGACACCGAGCCGCACTGGGAGACCTACGAGGTCGAGGCCCAGGCCACCGACCGCGTGCTCAACCTGCTGTTCCAGATCAAGGGCTACGTCGACGGCTCCCTGACGTTCCGCCGCTCCTGCGCCCACGGCGTCTGCGGCTCCGACGCCATGCGCATCAACGGCGTGAACCGGCTCGCCTGCAAGGTGCTGGTCAAGGACATGCCCGACGAGATCATGATCGAGCCGATCAAGGGCCTTCCGCTGGAGAAGGACCTCGTGGTCGACATGGAGCCGTTCTTCGAGGCCTACCGCGCGATCAAGCCGTTCCTCATCACCTACGGCAACGAGCCCACCCGCGAGCGCCTGCAGTCCGCCGAGCAGCGCGCGCGCTTCGACGACACCACCAAGTGCATCCTCTGCGCCGCCTGCACCACCTCGTGCCCGGTCTACTGGCAGGACGGCATGTACGCCGGCCCCGCCGCGATCGTCAACGCGCACCGCTTCATCTTCGACAGCCGCGACGAGGGTGGCGAGGAGCGGTTGGAGATCCTCAACGACAAGGAAGGCGTCTGGCGTTGCCGGACGACCTTCAACTGCACCGAGGCCTGCCCCCGCGGCATCGAGGTCACCAAGGCGATCTCCGAGGTCAAACGCGCGTTGTTGACGCACAAGCTCTGATCAGCTGATCGCGCGGTAAGCACGACCTGCACGACGCTCGCGGCGGCACCGTAATCTAAACGAAATCCCGCTTGGGTGATTCTTGCATGTCAACTTCTCGAGGAGGCAGAGTGGAAAGCCCGATGCTGGGGTCCCGCACGTGGTGCGCCCAGTTCGAGCTCGTCGGCGACCGACTCACTGCAGTCGAAGCACTGGATCCGCGTGACACCCGGTGCCGTGTATTGGTCCGCGCGGCCGACGTCGTCCTGGGATACGTCGAGGTCACGCGTCAGCCCCACGACGGCCCAGACCAGATTCTCGCAGCCGTCAAGGCCGAGACCGATCGACAGTGGCCGAGCGGACCACCCCAGAGCCAGACACGACCGCTGTCGACGCTGCCAGACGTTTCGATCATCGTGTGCACGCGAGACCGGCCACAACTCATCCGTGAGTGCTTGCAGTCACTCCTTTCGTTGACGTACACCGGCACCCTTGAGATCGTCGTCGTGGACAACGCACCTTCCACCGACGAGACAGCGACGGTCGTGCAGGCGGCGACTGCGGAGGATGTCCGCATTCGCTATGTCCGCCAAGACAAGCCAGGTCTCTCGGCGGCCCGGAACGCGGGTCTGCACGCCGCCCGCTACGAGTTGGTGGCCTACACAGACGACGACGTCCTCGTGGCCGATGACTGGATCGAAGGCATCGTGCGTGGGTTTAACCGGGATCCGCGAGCACACTGCGTCACCGGTTTGGTCTGCACGGCCCGCATCACGAACAAGTATGAAGCCTACTTCGATCATCGAATCAGCTCGTGGTCCGATCGCATGTCACCGGTCGTGTACGAGCCTGCCAGTGAAGTTCCGGCGACCGTCGACCCGCTCTACCCCTTCGCGGCCGGCCGGTTCGGAACCGGTGCGAACTTCGGCTTCCGACGTCAAACACTCTTGGACATCGGCGGCTTCGACGAGGCGCTGGGTGCCGGCACACTGACGAAGGGCGGCGAGGACCTCGACTGCTTCGCACGGGTGGTCCTCGCGAACAAGGCCTTGGTATACGAGCCGTCGGCAATCGTCTGGCACAGGCACCGGGCCAACGAGGCAGATCTGCGTCAACAGATGTACGCCTACGGGCTGGGGCTCACCGCGTATCTCACCAAGCTGTTGCTTCGCGCCGAGACGCGAGGGCCAGTGATTCGGCGCTCGGTGAAGGCCTTTCTCTATCTGTTCCGCAAACTGCGTTCGACGAAGACCCGCGCTGACGACAGCGCGGGAGCGACAGCGCCGCCCGGCATGATGCTGTCCGAGATCCGGGGCTACATTGCCGGACCGGTCGCCTACGCCCGAGCGCTTCGTGTCGACGCCAGGTCGAGGAGCGCGAGCCGTGGCTGAGGCGTCGACTATCCCGCCGACCCGGCACGTCGTGGCGTCCCACTCGGCATCGGGGACAACCGAAACCGAGTGGGTCTCCGTTCTCTTGGTCATTCTCACGGGCGCCAACGCCGGGCTCTGGCTGCTCGGTCGGGGCCTAGGCCTTCACGTCGTGACGTCCGTGACAATGGTCCTTGCCGGCTTGGTCGGGTTCGGCACGGCCGCTCTGTGCTGGACACCGCTGCGTGGTAGCCGCCTGCTCGCCTGGTCGATCGCCTTGAGCATGTCCTACAGCGCCCTGCTGTCGTTGCTCATGATCAAGACGCACTGGTGGCACCCGGTCGGCACCGCGGCCGCGTCCCAGGCACTAGCGCTGGGCGCCGCCGTGCTTTGGCTCGCCCCTCGACGCACCGAGGTGGCGTCGACCTTCCGTCTGTCCGGCACCCGTCGACAGAGCGGCAGGATCCCGGCGTGGGCGCCTCCTCTGGCGGCCGTCGTTCTCATCGCGGGAGCGCTGTCCGTCGCGGCCGCCGACAGCTCCAACACCCGAGTGGGCTGGTCTGGGCTCCTGGGCTCCATCAACCCCGCCTGGTTCGTGCTCATCGCGCTGCTGAGTGCACTCGCGGTGACGTGCGCATGGCAACGCACGCGATCTTTCCTCTTCGTGGCCGCGCTTCTCGGGCTTGCTTTGACGCTGACGCCCGCCATCGTCTACCTCAGTTCCAGGTCACAGTCCGCCGAGAAGCACGTGCAGCTGACCCAGCTCGTGGAGATGACCGGACGGCTTGTGTCGTCCGAGGACGCGTACAACGGCTGGCCCGGCTTCTTCTCGCTGACGGCATGGTGGGCGCAAGCCGGTCACATCGACAACTTGTACGGGCTGGCGGCTGTCTGGCCGGCCATCCTCGTCCTCCCCCGTGTCGTAGCGGTCCACGGCCTGGCACGTCGGATCACCTCCTCCCGCCGCGCCGTCGGTTTGGCAGTCGTGTTCGAACTACTGGTGAACTGCCTCGGGGCCGATTACTTCTCCCCGCAGTCATACGGCTACGTGCTCGCGTTGCTGTTGTACGGAATATTGCTCGACAAGAAGGCGCCGCGACCCGCTCGCGTCGCGATGGTCTTCGTCGCGACGGCTGCCACCACGGTCACGCACCAGCTGACGCCGTTCATCGTGTTGGGAGCGGCTGTCGTCCTCGTGGTGTTCAGGCTGTTGCGGCCCTGGTACCTGCTCGTCGCCGTCGCGGTTCCCATCGGTGCCTGGGCTGCACTCAACGGCAAAACCATCTCCCGGTACGTCTCGCCGGATTCGGTCGGTTCGGCATCAAACTTCAACCTCCCGTCTCAGGAGTCGCGCGCCCCCATCGCCGAGGTCGTTCACCTCAGCATCTACGCGACCGCGGTCGGTGGCGCCGTGGTCGCATTGCTGGCGCTCGCGCTCATCCTGCGGCGGCGACGCCGGGTCGACATCGCACTGGCGGTTGCTTCCGCGGTTGGGCTCGCGCTGGTGGCTGTGTACGCGTACGGCAACGAGGGCATTATCCGCGCGGTCCTCTTCGCGATCCCGTGGCTGAGCATCCTCGCGGCCATGTCGGTGAGCAGCGTCCGCTGGCGACGGGTCGCGATCCCGGTGGTCAGCGTCACGCCGATCGTGTTGACCGCGACGTTCATGATTGGGTGCTTCGCTCTCGACGGCGGGACCACCATGCGCCGCAGCGACGTATCCGCCATCCACGTCGCAACCCAGTACGCGCGAGCCCATCCCAGCACCCGGGTGCTGCTCGTGAGCCTCGAGTCGGGCGACACCCCCACGTCAGGGCCGACGCAACCGAAGAACCTCCGTACAGCGCGGGTGCAGGCCGCGACACCGCTACTGGTCTCCGACGACCCCACGGCGCGGGAGTCCGCGACGCAGTTCCTGCTCAACGTCCTCCGTCTTGAACGAACCGGTGTCGGCCAGCAGGTGGTGGTCTTCGTACTGTCGTCGCCGGCAGCCGCCGTCCACGACCAGCAGTACGGGGTGGCGAGCCGCTCCGAACAGGACGGAGTTCGGGAGGTGTTCGCCTCGTCACCGGCAGGCACCGTGGTGACCGACGAGGACGGGACACTTTTGGTGCGTTTCGACGGCGGCGCATTGAACGGCCTCGACGGATGACCGCTGATCGTGCCGATGGTCCCGTGTTCGTGGTGATGGCGCACACCGACCCGGACCGCCTGTCGCGACTGATCGCCGCCTTGGATCCCTTCCCCGTCGTTGTTCACTGGGACCGCAAGAGCGCGGACGCAGCCGTGGGTGACATCTCTCGGCGCTGGGGTCGACGGGTTTCGTTCGCCCCCCGCGTCGACGCGAGACTGGCCTCGTGGTCTTTGGTCGAGGCGGAGCTGGGCGCTCTACGTCACGCGGCCCGCCACGTGCCCTCAGCGTCACACGTCGTCGTCATGTCCGGAAGCGACTACCCGTTGCGCAGGGCGGACCAGCTCGCAGCTGCGGTGACGCGCCTCGGCGACGAGAGCTGGTTCGAGAATGCGCCACTACCGTTCACCGCCTGGCGGTTACCGGTCTACGACGACGGTGGCTGGTGGCGTTTCCGGTTCTACTTTCCGACCCTGCGTGACCATGTCCTCATGACGTCCGGGAAGCCGGTGTGTGTACCGGCGCGACGGCGTGTGCCAGCGGATCTCTCTCCACGAGCGTCATCCGCCTGGAAGATCCTCTCCAGACGTGACCTGGGTTTCCTCCTCACCACCGTGGCGGCCCGACCGGACCTGGTTCGGTACGCGCGCCACACCTTCACGCCCGAGGAATCGTTCCTCGCGTCACTGCTCGCCTCGGCCTCCCTGCGTGGAACCGATGCATTGGGACCGTGCGCGGCTGGGGCGTGGCTGATCCGGTGGCCGCGCGAAACGGCGGCGCAGCACCCTCACACGTTCACCGATCAGGACCTCGACGACATCGCCGCACACGTCGAGTCGCGCCGTGCCACGGAGACGCCCCTCCTCTTCATCCGCAAGTTGCCCGGGTCACGGGAGTCGCGACTGCCCGACCTGATCGATCGTCACCTCCGTGTGACGGTCACGGACTGACGACGACGCGAGAACAAGGTCACTCACGAGTGGGACAGCACCGACTCCAAGACGAACGCACCCGTCCTGCGTCGCTCGAACCGGCGGTCGCCGCGAACCAGGGCATCAACCAGCTGTTCGGCAGAGACCTGCTCTACGTCGTGGTGGCGTCAGTTCAACTGCTTGCCACGGCCATCATGTCCCCCGTCCTCGCGCGCCTTCTCGATGCCGAGGCCTTCGGACGCCTTGCGACCGCGACGGCGATTTACCAATTCGTGTCGGTCGTCGCCGTTGTCGGCCTCGACCAAGTCGCCGTCCTGCTGAACTCGCGGGAGGGCGGCGCACGCGACGCCCGGTTCGTTGTGCTGTCCGGCGTCGTCTACGCCTTCGGCCTGGCCGGAGCGTGTCTTGCGCTCGGGCCGTTGTGGATCAAGGCACTGGGCACCGACACCTTTGGCGGTGTGTACCTGCTCGCGATCATCTGGAGTGCCCCCGGGGCCGTCAACCTGATCGCAGTGTCGCTCCTGCGTGCGCAAGACCGGCTGGGCGCCTTCTGCGTGGTCAGCGTGACGAGCGGGATCGGTGGACAGCTCCTCGGGATCGTCCTTGCGCTCGGGATCTCCAGATCGGACACCACGTACGCGTGGGGCGGTGTGGTCGCCCAGTTCATTGGGTTGGCGCTCGCTCTACGTTTCGTCAGGCCCCGGTGGACGGACACACCGGGAAAGGTCACGACCATCGCCCTGCGCCTGGGCGTGCCCCTCGCGGTCAACGCGATGGCGGTCTTCGTTCTCAACGTCGGTGACCGCGTGATCATCCAGCACTACCTCGGTGACGCCGCGGTGGGCCGGTACCAGGTCTCCTACGTGGCCGGGTCGGTCGTGATCATTGTGCTGACCGTCCTGAACCAGACCTGGCTCCCCCGCATGCTCACCGTCGCGGACACCCGTGATCGGTGGCGCCTGATCCAGGACGCCCGCGACAACCTCCAGAAGGTGACCGCATGCCTGGTGATCGCCCTGTCGGCGTCGTCTCCACTGCTGCTGATCATCGTCGCTCCCCCGGCGCTACGCGGAACCGACTCCGAGACCCTCGTCGCAGTGATCGCAGCGGCCGCTCTCCCGTTCGTCGACGGCAACGCCACGTCGCAGAACCTGATCTCCCGGCACCACACTGCGCACGTTGCTCTGGGCACGATCCTTGCGGCCGTCGCGAACGTCGTGTTGTGCATCGTGTGGATCCCGCAACACGGCATCCTGGGGGCGGCCTACGCGACACTTGCAGCATTCGCACTTCGAGCCATGGCATTCCGCATGTCCGCTCGGCTGACCGGCAGCACCGGACGTGTCGGCGCGCTGTACGCACTCACCGTTCTGATGGGGCTTGTCGTCAGCCTGGCGGTGCCGATCTACGGCGCACCGCATCTCGGGCTGTTCTCGCGCTCGGCCATCACCGTGGTCGCGCTGGCTGCTGCGCTCGCGTTCCTCCTCGCCGCTCGTCGCTCGATGTCTTCGCCTCCGCCTTCGAAAGGACCCCACGACGCCATGACCGACACCATTCGACCGCAAGGTCTCGATGCGATCAGGGCTGCCACGGCAGAGGTCTACGCCGCCGTGCTGGGCACCAGCCGCAAGGTGGCCATCCTTGACTTCCCCGCCCACAAGAACGCGGGCGACGGCCTGATCTACGCGGGCCAACGGCGTTATCTCGAGGACCTGGGCGTCGAGGTCCTCTACGTCTGCGACCAGTACCAGTACCGGCGTGAGACGGTGAGGCGCCTGCCAGCCGAGACCGTGCTCCTGCTGCAAGGCGGCGGCAACTTCGGCGACCGCTACAGCTACTACCAGGAGTTTCGCGAGCGGGTGATCAGCGACTTCCCGGACCGCAAGATCGTCCAGCTCCCGCAATCGTTCGAGTTCAAGGACGAGGGCAACCTGGCCCGGTCGGTCAGCGTGTACTCGCAGCACCCCGACCTCACACTGCTAATGCGCGACCACTGGAGCCTGCAGAAGACCCAGGAAGCCTTCCATGGTTGCGACGTGAGGTTCTGTCCCGACTCCGCCCTCGGATGGCGCCCCCCGCATCCGGAGACGCCGAGGCATCCGTCGTCGGATGTCGTCGCGTTGCTGCGCACCGACGGGGAGACCGCCGGCGGTACCGACGTCCTGAGCTACCTGGACCCGTCCATCACGGTCGAGGTGGCAGACTGGTTCTCCCTCCTGGGCGCGTACCGAGCGATCTACCCGCTGAGCCAGGTACCCCGATGGGCGGTACGAGCGGTGCCACTCGTAGCAGCTCCCTTGGCGCCCCTCGTCGGAGCCTCATACAACACGTTGCTCCGGGTCGTCATGGGGTCGGCAGTGCAGCGTCTCGAACGAGGGCGGCTGGTCGTCACCGACCGGCTCCACGCCCTCGTCCTCTCGGCTCTGCTCGGCATCCCGGTCATCGCCATGGACAACGCGAACGGCAAGATCGGTCGCACGGCGAGGGACTACCTCAGCTCGTTGGACGGTGTGCACTTCGTTGCGTCGCCCGAAGAGGCCGCCGACACCGCGAGGTCCCTCCTGCAGGAGGGGCATGGAAAGACCGCCGCTCGTGTCGTCGCCATCGACGACGAACCGACGATCGAAGTCGTCATCTGCTGCTACACCGAACGGCGCTGGGACAGCATCGTGGAGGCGGTCGACGCACTCGCCCACCAGGAGCGAAGTCCTGATCGCGTGGTCGTCGTGGTGGACCACAACGAGACGCTGCTGGCCCGCGCTGAACGCGAGTTGCCCGAGCGAACGGACCTGCCGCTCACCGTGCTGCCCAACGGGCGGCGTCGTGGTCTCTCGGGCGCGCGCAACACGGCAATCGAGCACTCGCAGTCAGGTCTGCTGGCGTTCCTCGACGACGACGCCACGCCCGAACCGGGATGGCTGGCCGAGCTCGTGCGAGCCCTCGACGAGCACCCTGCTGCCCTGGTATCGGGTGGGTACGCCAAGCCGGCGTGGATCGACCGTCGCCCCTCTTGGTTCCCTCCCGAGTTCGACTGGGTCATCGGCTGCACCTACGAGGGGATGCCGACCAAGACCACGACGGTGCGCAACGTGCACGGCGCAACCATGCTGTTCCGGCGCGAGGCGTTCGCTCGCGCCGGACAGTTCACCGAAGAGGTCGGTCGCGTCGACACCATCCCCCTCGGCTGCGAGGAGACCGAACTTTGTATCCGGATTCAACAGCGCGTCCCGGGCTCGGAGGTCGTCTACGTACCGAGCTCGATCGTGAACCACCACGTCTCCGCCGACCGGACGACATTCAGGTACTTCTACTCGCGGTGTCGCGCAGAGGGGCAGTCTAAGGCGGCGATCGCGAGGCTGGTGGGTGCCGAGTCGAGCACCAGCACGGAACGCTCATACGTGTCACGCACCCTGGTCCGGGGCTTCGTCGGGTACGTGGGGCAGGCGCCTCGTCGCCCGGCATCGGCAGCACGCGCCTTGGTCCTCGCGTCCGGCTTGTTCGTCACAGTGCTCGGATATGCCGAAGGCCGGTTAAAGTCCGGGTTCGCGCGCGCCCGGCGTAACGCGACCAGCTGAGGTGGTCACGCGCGAGTACAGCATCCGTCTGCGGTGCTCGAACCATCGGGTCTCGGGTAAAGTTCGCGCCGCCACACGACGTCGTGGGGCTCCCTGACACCCATCCCGGATCGAGGTTCGGCCGCGTGTCATCCGCCCGCAGTCCTGCGACGTCGGTTCCTGTGCGGCTCAGACAAGGTCCGCGGTCCGCCCGGGGTACGACCTGCCTGTTCGTGGCGCTCGTGCTGGTCTGCGCCGGCGCCTCGTCGCGCACCGACCGTGTCGCCACAGCCGCCACGAGCGGATCGCACGCGTACACGACGCTCCGTCACTCGCTGAGCTTTACGTCGGACACGATCGCGCCGGCTTGGAGTGTTTACGACAACAGCCACAAGACCGACCCCGCGGCCCGTAGGACACGGGTCCGTTCGTTGGTGTCGGTCAGTGACGGGGCGTTGCACGTCAAGAGCTCCGGTTCAAGCGGAAGCGGGTTGTGCCTGTGTGGTGCCGGCTACAAGTCGACAACGCCCTACGGCCGCTGGGACGTACGCGCGCGGATCAATGCCAACCGCGACCACAGCGCCGCGATCCTGCTGTGGCCGAGTACCGGGAGTTGGCCCTCGGCAGGCGAGATCGACCTGCTCGAATCGTGGAAAGCCGACAGGTCTACCGCCGTGTTCACGGTCCACTACGGCGCCGGCAACCATCAAATTATGAAGTCGACCACCGTGGATGTCAGCACCTTCCACACCTACTCGGTCGAGTGGACGTCGCGGTACATCCGCTACTGGATCGACGGACGGTTACTCATCTCGGTCACCGACACGAGAGCGATCCCCCACGGGCCGATGTTCCTGTCCATGCAAGCCGGGCCACATGGTTCGGCCCCGTCGGCGACATCGGCGTCGTTGATCGTGTCGTCGGTCAAAGTCTTCGGGCCTTGACCGAAATGCGCGGCGACCGAGTGGCGGGGAGAACCTGTTCCTCTCGAGCGGATCCGTGGGTCCGGACTTCGCAACGTCCCGACCTTGACGTCCCCAGTCCCGACGTGCAACCTCCTCGCAGTCTGATCATCACACAGAGCAAGGACCTGCATTGAGCCCTTTCGCCCGCTCCTCCGTCCCCCGCCCCGTGCTCGCTGCGTTGGCCGCAAGTCTCGTCGCCACGGCATTGGTGGTGACGTCGACTCCTGCGCGCGGCGACGAGGTCACCGCGTCGGGTGACTCGCTCCGGACCGGCTGGGACCAGAACGAACCGGGCCTCGCGCCGTCGAGTGTCTCCGCCTCCGATTTCGGTCAGTTGTTCGCGACGCAGCTCGACGGCCAGATCTACGCACAACCCATCGTGGCGGGTACGACGGTGCTCGCCGTGACGGAGAACGACAAGGCCTACGGCCTCGACGCAGCCACCGGAGCGGTGCGTTGGTCGCGAGACGTCGGACCGGCGTGGCCCGCGTCGAACATCGGTTGCGGTGACCTCGTGCCCAACATCGGAGCGACTGCGACGCCGGTTTACGACCCGGCGACAGGTACCGCCTACTTCACCAGCAAGGTCAACGACGGAGCCGACGCCTCCCACCCGCACTGGTACATGCATGCCGTCGACACCACGACGGGTGTGGAACGACCGAACTTCCCCGCCACCATCGGCGGGAGCCCGAGCAACGATCCCACCAACACGTTCAACCCCCGCACTGCGATGCAGCGCCCGGGTCTGCTGCTGCTGAACGGTGTGGTCTACGCGGGGTTCGCGAGCCACTGTGACTACGGCCCCTACGTGGGCTACATCGCTGGTGTCAATGCGAGCACCGGCAAGCAGACCACCTTGTGGTCCGCGGAGGCCGGCTCGTCCAAGTCGGAAGCAGGCATCTGGCAGTCGGGCGGCGGCCTCGTTTCGGACGGGTCCGGTCGGATCATCGTCGCCACCGGCAACGGTGTCTCGCCGCCGCCCGGGCCCGGGACGACGCCCCCGTCGACGCTTGCAGAGTCCGTCGTCAGGCTGCAGGTCAACGCCAACGGAACTTTGACGGCCAAGGACTTCTTCAGCCCCGTCAACAACAGCAACCTCGACCAGGACGACGCGGACCTGGGTGCGGGCGGTCCGCTCGCGATCCCTGACGGCTTCGGTACTGCGACCGTCCCACACCTGCTCGTGCAGGTGGGCAAGGACGGTCGGGTGTTCCTGCTCGACCGCGACCACCTCGGTGGTGTGGGCCAAGGCCCATCCGGCACCGACGACGTGCTCCAGGTCGCCGGCCCGTATCGCGGGGTCTGGGGACACCCGGCCTTCTGGGGCGGTGACGGCGGTTACGTCTACACCGTCACGAACAGTGGGCCGTTGTTGGCCTTCAAGACCGGGGTGGCAGGCGACGGACGACCGGCGCTGACGCGGGTCGGCGCCAGTACGTCGAACTGGGGCTACACGTCCGGATCCCCGGTGGTCACCTCGACGGGATCGACCTCTGGCTCGTCACTCGTGTGGGCGGTGTACGCGGGCGGGTCGAGCGGCACCGGCGGTCAGCTTCGCGCCTACGACACAGTCCCGTCGAACGGCGTGCTCAAGCTCCGGTACTCCGCGCCGATCGGCACCGCGGCCAAGTTCTCGACACCGGCGACCGACGGAGGTCGGGTGTTCGTGGGCAACCGCGACGGCGTGCTCTACGGATTCGGGCGACCGAGCACCGCTGCGGTCACGGGCTCGCCGACGGATTTCGGTAACGTCCCGACCGGCACCTCTGTCACCGCGCAGGTGACCGTTCGAGCGACGCGCGCCGTCACCGTCACCGGCATCTCGACCACAGCGCCGTTCGCCACCGGTACGACGTCCTTACCGACCTCGCTCGCCCAGGGTCAGACCCTGACCGTGCCGGTCACCTTCTCCCCCACGTCGGCCGGTAGTCAGTCCGGCTCCTTGACGTTCACCACCGATCAAGGCACGTTCGCTTTCGACCTGCACGGGGCTGGAACGCAACCAGGCCTGTCAGCCAGCCCGGCCACTCTCGCGTTCGGCCAGGTCCCGACGAGTGGCACGGTGACGCAGAGCGTCTCGGTGACCAACACAGGCACCTCGACCACGACCATCACCGGCGCAACCGCACCCAAGGCGCCGTTCACTGCCGGGTCGCTGCCGCCCAGCGGTACGACGCTCGCCGCCGGCGCGTCGGTGTCGATCCCGGTGACCTTCTCGCCCACGGCACCTGGGAACTTCTCGGGTTCCGTGACGGTCAAGTCGTCGAGCGGCAACGTCACCGTCGCGATCACCGGTAGTGCGATCACCGGCGCACCTCACCTGCAACTCTCGCCGAACACGCTCGACTTCGGCTCCGTGGCTATTGGGACCACGGTGAGCAAGACGTTCACGATCAGCAACACCGGCAACACGGTGCTCACTCTGAACAAGGCAGCACCACCAGCCGCACCGTTCGCTGTGCCGTCGCCGGTGTCCGAGGGTCAACAACTCTCGCCGGACGAGGTCATCACGCAGACCGTCAACTTCACACCGACGGCCACCGGAAGCGTGTCGGGTACCTACCTCATCACGGGCAACGACGACCAGGGCGCGCAGTCGGTGACCGTCACCGGTACGGGCACGCCGGCCGCGGCCGGTGGGAAGATCCCCTCCCCGGCTACGGGCGGCTGGACCCTGAACGGAACGGCGGTCCAGAACGGCGACGTCACCACACTGACACCCGCCACCGCCACGGTGCGCGGGGACGCCGTCTACCCCGTGGCTGTGCCCACGGCGGGCCTACACGTCCGCTTCACGGCACAACTCAACGGCGGCAACGGTGCCGACGGGCTTGCGTTCTCCTTGCTCGACGCGTCGAAGAACACGCCCACTTCGTTGGGCCGCAGCGGCGGGGGGCTGGGGTTCGGTTCGCTCACCGGGGTCGCGGTCACCTTGGACACCTTCAAGAACGGGAACGACCCGTCCGCGAACTTCGTCGGTGTCGCCAGCGGAGCGACAGGAACCAACTTCGACCAACTCACGTACGCGGCCACGGCGCCTGCGGTCGGGTCGCTGCGGTCCGGCACGCACCAGGTTGACGTCACGGTGACCACGACCGGCCTCTCGGTAAGTCTCGACGGACGCACCCCGCTCAACGCCACGGTCACCCTCCCGGCGAACGCGCTGCTCGCGTTCAGTGGCAGCACCGGCGGACAGACCGACGTCCACGCCGTCAGCCAGGTGAGCATCACGACTCCCGTTCCCACTGGGCATGTCGTCGGTGCGGGCGGGCGATGCGCCGAAGGCGTGCCCGGTGGATCGGTGCAGGTCGTCGCCAAGACCTGCAGCACCACGCTCGGTCAGACGTGGACCGTGCCTGGCGACCGCACCATCCGCGCACTCGGGAAGTGCCTCGACGTCAATCAGGGCCTGACGGCCGACAACACGCCGGTCCAGCTGTACCCGTGCAACGGTACGAGTGCGCAAGCCTGGGCGGCCCAGGCGAACGGTCAGCTGGTCAACCCCAAGTCCGGACGATGCTTGACCGCCCCGGGCGGAGCGACCACCAACGGTGTGGGTTTGGTGATCTCCGGTTGCGTCACTGGACCCGAACAGACCTGGGCGCTTCCACCCGCCGCTTGACCGGGCTGCCCCGCGCCCAAGAGCTCTTTCTGCGTCACGGGGCATCCGGCCAGGACAGGTCGGCACTCGACGGCCGCTTCTGATCACCGAGGACGCGGCGCCGCCAGTAGGACCGCAAGCTGTCGTCGACGCCCGCCTGCGATCGCCGGAAGTCCCGTGAGGGCGCGGCTTGCCCCGCCAGTAGCGCCAGTGCGTTCAGCGCGGGTAGCCGCGCCACCCATTCCAACGACGGACGACGCGCGAGCACATCGGCGTTGAGCAGCAACGACAGCCGGTGCGGGGCGGGCAGGCAGCTGCTCCCGTCGCCGGGATCTGCAGGTGAGAGGTCGAGTTCGCGTGGCAGGCCCTCGATCACGGCGGCGAGCCACTCGGTGAGCCCTGCGGCCGCCATCGTCTGCTTCAACTGGCCCGCGTCGGCACGACGGGACAACTCGACCACGTCCCGCCAAACCATGAGGCTGCGCCCCGGGGCACTGCGGTCGCTCACCAGGTGCAGAGCCGCGATGAGCAGGTTGTCGACAGGAGACGCGAGCAGCGCCGGGACCCCCGCCACCTTGCCCCAGGTGGCCCGAGAGGCCAACTCGGCGTGGGTGAGTCGCGCGCCCCACCTCCACGGTGGTACGTGATGGTGCAGGTCGACGCGATCGCCACGCGCGCTCACCAGGTTGACGCCCTCGCGGCAGTAGCGCCAGAAGTACGGGTGCGCGACCGACGCGTCGTCGGTGGTCCAGCCCGTCGCGCGGAACCGAGCCAGCGCCGCAGCGAAACCCTCTGCCGGGACCAGGAGGTCGAGGTCGGTGTACGGCCGCAACCGAGGCTCGCTGTAACTTGCCGCGATCGCCGGACCCTTGACGACCACCGCGTCGAACGGCAGGTCGACCAGCACCGCCTGTGCTGCGCGCCAGGAGGCGTCTGCACGCAGCGTAGCGCCGGCGTAGGCAGTCCGGGCGCGACGCAGTGCCTCCGCTCCGACGTTGGACAGTTGCAGGAGTCCCAGGTCGGCCAGTGCGAGTGCCCGCGCCGCCATCTTCTGATCGATGAGGAACACCACGTCGTCATCGCTGGGCACCAGCGGCAGCTCCGGAACCACCTCCGGGAAGGTGATGACGGACCGGTGCACAGGGGCGACGGCGACGGTGAACAGCTCGACCAACTGGTCGCGCGGCGAAGCGCTTCTGCTCCGCCTCCCGACCAGGGGCCTCACGGAGCGTCCTGGTCGAGAATCAACGCGACGGCGGCTTGCAGGCGAGCCCAGTGCGTCGGGGACGCGATTCCCCTCCGGTTGCACCTCTGGGCGAACGCAGCACGCACCAATCGACCTTGGAGCTCTGTCCTCGCCGAGTTCAACGGACGGCGCTCGTACGTCACCGGGTTCCGCCTCCAGAACGTCATCGTGGCTCCCGCCTCGGCCAGCTCCAGCAACCGGTCGGACCCGGGCTGACAATATCTCAGCCGCTGCAATGGTTCGCCTCAGCTCGGAGCCGGTCCGCACCAACCACACCGATTCCGGCATCTGGGTTTCGAAGATTAATCGCGGCATTCCGGACATAAACTCGGTGTTAGTTCTCGACTTCTCAAGGGTATCTAAAGATCATCCCCCGAAGCGCTACTACGAAAGGCCTCCCCCATGCCTCTCGCCTCGATCACGCACGTTCCCGGCCGGACGCCCCGGCGCCGACTGCACCGTCGCATGATGGGTGCGGCCGTTGTCTGCGGTGTCGGCATTACCGTCGCACTGGTGCCCACCCTCTCGGCAAGTGCGACGCCCACTGCACAACCGGCGGCAGTGTCGCCGCAGGGCTCGATCGCCTTTGCCACCCCCGCCGGGACCGCGGCGGCCCCGGTCCCCACCTACACGACCCTGCGCCAGAATCTGGTCTTCAGCGGCAGCACCCTGGCGCCCGCGTGGAAGGTCTATGACAACAGCTACAGCAAGGACCCGGCCGTCGCGCGCACCCGCGTCAAGTCGCTCGTCACACTGCAGAACGGCGCGCTGAAGGTCACGAGCAAGTACCAGAGCGGCAGCGGGTTGTGCCTGTGCGGCGCCGGCTCTAAGCCCACGCAGCCCTACGGCCGCTGGGACATCCGGGCGCGTATCACCGCGAACGCCGATCACAGCGCCGCCGTCCTGTTGTGGCCGACCACTGCCCCGTGGCCATCCGGGGGCGAGATCGACATCCTAGAGTCCTGGAAGCCGGACCGTTCCACGTCGGTGTTCACCGTGCACTACGGTGCGGACAACGAGCAGATCATGCAGTCCACACTGAACGACGTCACCCAGTTGCACACGTACTCGGTGGAGTGGACACCCACGTACATCAACTACTGGATCGACGGCGTCTTTGTGAAGAGCATCACCGACCCGGCCGCCATCCCGTCGAAGCCGATGTTCCTGGCGCTGCAGGCGGGTCCGCACGGCAGCAGTCCGAGCAACAGCTCGGCCTCGATGATCGTGCAGTCGGTCAAGGTCTACGGCCCCCGTTGACACAGCCGGCCCGCGGCGACGTGCGCAGACGATTCCAGGGTCAGCGTTCGTCGCCCGGGTCGGTACGGACCCGCTGCAGCCGGTCGAGTGGTCGGGTAGCATCTCGCCCGGATCGAGGTGGACGATGGAATCGCCGATGGCGCTGATGCTCAACACCGACGCAGTCAGCTGGACCGAGACGGACACCGACGAGGTGTTGGCGCTCGACCTGCGCTCCTCGACCTATCTCAAGCTCAACGGCACCGGCGCCGTTCTGTGGGCGATGTTGGCCGAGGGCAGCGACGAGGGCGCCATGGTCGCCCGCCTGACCGCGTCGTTCCCGGGCGACCGGGACCAAATGGCCGGTGACGTTGCATCGTTCGTCCGGCAGCTGCGCGAGCGCGGTCTGTTGAGTGAAAGCGCCTGACGGCCGCCGAAGTCCTCTCGGGCGTCACGCGCGGACGAGAGCGCCCGGCGCCACGCGTCTGGTCCTCGGCGGCATCGCGCTGACGTGGGCGGCGGATCGCACGAGTTTCCTGCTCACGGCCACGATGCAGGTCGTCGCCGCGTTGTCGCCCACAGCACTGGTGGTGATCGGTCAATTGCTCATCGCCCAGTTCACGGGTTCGACCCCGACGTTCGGCGGACTCTTCTGGCCGGTCGTCCTGTTCGCCGTGGCCTCCGCCGCGACATCCGCCGCGGGCGTCGTGCAACAGCAACAGCAGCGACTGCTGGGCGAACGTGTCGCCGCGCACGGGTGGGAACGCATGCTCGACGTCACCACCCGGGTGAGCCTCGACCAGTTCGAATCCGACCAGTTCTTCGACCACCTGCAGCGGGTCCGGAACAACGCCCTCACGCAACCGGTCAACATCACTTCCGCGGTGTTCGGGTTGCTCGGCGGCGTCACCGGTGTCGCCGGCCTGTTGGTGGTGCTGGCGACCATCGAGCCGCTGCTGCTGCCACTGTTGCTCGTGGCAGGCGTCCCCTCCGTGCTGTTGTCCCGACGGGTCAGTCGGGTTGAATTCGCCTTCCTGGTCAGGGCAACTCCGCTGTACCGGCGGCGTCAGTACTTCCGGGAGACATTGTCCGGACGCGAGGAAGCGAAGGAGATCCGAGTCTTCGCCGCCGAAGGCCCGCTGCGGGAACGCCATGCCGCGCTGAACCAGGAGTACGACGCCACCTTGGCGCGGCACACCAGCCGTCGGCGCCGCTACGCGTTGGTCGACGTTGTCGTCACCGGGTCATTACTGGCTGGCAGCCTGGCACTTCTCGCCTACTTCATCACGACCGGCCGCCTGAGCGTGGCTCAGGCCGGGGCGGCTGTGATCGCGGTCAGATTTCTCAGTACAGGCCTGGACCAGTTGTTCAGGTCCTTCGGACAGCTCCTCGAGTCGTCGGCGTACCTGTCGGATCTGCGTTCATTCATGGGGATTTTGACCAAAGAACCAGCCGTGTCAACCCGGCCCATGCCGCTCGTCAACGGTGTTCACGTCGAGGGTGTGCACTTCGCCTACCCCGACTCGGATCGCGTGGTCCTGCACGACGTCGACCTCACCATCGAACCGGGCCAGGTCGTCGCCATCGTCGGCGAGAACGGGTCCGGGAAGACGACGCTCGCGAAACTCGTTGCCGGCCTGTACCGACCAGATAGCGGTTCGATCCGGTGGAACGACGACGACTACGCCGAGCTCGGTGCTGCGAACGTGCGCCGCCAGATCGCCGTGATCTTCCAGGATTTTGTCCGCTACCAGATGACGGCCGCCGACAACATCGCCCTGGGCAGCCCGGATCGCATGGACGACAGTGCGGCCGTCCGGCGCGCGGCCGTCGCCGCAGGTGCAGACGCTTTCCTCTCCGCGCTGCCCAGGGGATACCTCACCCTGCTGAGCAAGGAGTTCGAGGACGGCCACGACCTGTCGCAGGGGCAGTGGCAACGGGTGGCCCTAGCCCGGGCTCTGCGCAAGGACGCTCAACTGGTCGTGCTCGATGAGCCGTCGGCCTCCCTCGACCCTCGTATGGAAGCTGCGCTGTTCGCTGACATCCGCAGCATGCTCGACGGCCGGGCGGCACTGCTCATCTCGCACCGGTTCTCGTCGGTCCGGCTCGCCGACGTCATCTACGTGATGCGCGGCGGGCGGGTGATCGAGAAGGGAACGCACGACGGGTTGATCGCCGACGGCGGTCTCTACGCCGAGCTGTTCACCATGCAGGCCGAGGGTTACCGTAAGTCCGGGAACGAAACCGCGCGGTGGCAGCGCCGGAAGCTCACTCAGGGGTGGAGACGCGGTGGTTGATCCGATCCTGCGGGTCCGCCGAGAGGCCGGCGCCTGGTACGAGATGGACGGCGAGATCGTGCTTCTCGTCGTCGAGACGGGTGCGTACCTCGGGCTGAACCCCTCCGCGACCGTACTGTGGGGCATGCTCGCCGACGGCGCCACGCGCGACGAACTCGTCGACGCGTTGCACCAGGTCTACGGGCTCGACGCCGAGCGGGCCACCCTCGACGTGCAGACGTTCCTCGACACCTGCGCACGTCACGGCCTGCTCGCGGCATGACTGAACCGACGCCTACTCACGACTCAACCGCACGGTCCGCCCGGGGGCCGGGGCTCCCGCGTCACCACCCGGCAACACTGCGCGCGGCGTGGTGGGCGTGGCGTTCGGTACGGCGAGCGCGGCGCGACCTGGCCCGAGACGGTTTGCGTACCCAGGTCCAACCACCGCCCCGGTTGCCATGGGGTGCGAGTACCGGTGTCGACGGCGTGCTCGCCCGCCTGGAACCGACGTGTCTCGAGGGCGCGGTGGTGAGGCAGAGCTGGCTCGCGTCCCACGGGGAGTACGTCGACATCATCATCGGCGTCACCACGGATGGAGGGAGCCCGACACGAGCGCACGCCTGGCTCGACGGCCGGACCCCGGAGTACGAGTACGCGGCGTACAAGGAGATCCACCGCGTTCCTGGCAGGTCGACGCCGTGGAGATGAGCGAACTCGAGCGCGGCGTCGGGGTGGTGCTGGGCATCGACCACGAGGTGGCCGCACTCAGGCCTGCCCGGGGCATCGCCGGGGCGCGCGCGGTGTTGGAAGAACTGATTCTGACCGCGCTGCACCGACCGCCGTGCGCGGTCAGCTTCTCGGGTGGCCGGGATTCGTCGTTGGTGCTCGCGGTGGCGACCAGCGTGGCTCGACGTCACGGCTTGCCTGACCCCGTCCCGATCACACTCCGGTTCCCTGCTGTCGGGGAATCCGACGAATCCGGGTGGCAACAGTCGTTGGTCGATCACCTCGGGCTCTCCACGTGGGAGAGGGTGACGCTGACCGACGAACTCGACCTGCTGGGTCCCGTCGCCCTCCCGGTCTTGCGCCGTCACGGACTCCAGTGGCCGTTCAACGCGTATTTCCACATCCCGGTGCTCGACCGCGTTCGAGGCGGTTCCGTCCTCACAGGTGTCGGCGGCGACGAGATCCTGTCCGAGGGCTGGGCGTGGCAACGGGAGAACGGTGTGCTGGGGCGCGCTCGACGGCCCCGCCCCCTGGACCCGGTCCGCGTCGTGGTGTCGCTCGGGCCCGAGCCGCTCCGACACGCGTTCCTGCGCCTGCGCGAACGGGCGCAGGGGGGTGCACCCGCTCCTGCGTGGCTCACTCCGGCCGGCTGGCACACCATCCGCAACTCGTTCCGCGAAGTGGCGGACCTCGAGTCCCTCTCCTTTTCTCGCTCCGTACGACGGAGCTACGCCCGGACCCGGGCCCGGTCGGTCGCCACGGCGAGCCTCGCCGCGCTCGCCGCCGAACGGGACGTCCGCACTGTGTCTCCCCTCGTCCACAGTCGTTTCCTTCAGGCCGTGAGCGCCGAGCGCGGCTGGCGCATGTTCCGATCGCGCACGGAAGCGACCCGGTGGCTGGCCGGCGACGTCCTTCCTCCTGCTCTGGTCGCGCGTGGCACCAAGGCGTACTTCGACGAAGCGTTCTTCGGGTCGGCCAGTCGGACGTTCGGCAAAGACTGGGACGGGTCGGGGCTGGACGAGAGGTACGTGCGGCCAGAGGTGCTCCGGCGGATGTGGACCGACAGCGAACGCGTGCCCGACGCGAGAACGTTCCCGTTCGTCCAGCAGGCGTGGCTCGCCGCCCGGGCTCAGCCCAGTGTCGACGAGAGCAGCGACGCAACGTCACCCTGACGTTCCCACTGCCGCGGACGGGTCAGGACGAACATCGGCACTGCCAGGAACTGCAGGAGAGCCCGCGGATTGTCCGGCGGGAGCAGGATTGCCTGGTTACGAAGCAGCACCGGTAGGCGCTGCTCCAGTGGCACGGGGTTCAGTGCGACCCGGTCCCCCCACGTCAGAGTGACCCACCCTCCCAAGGGCAGTGACTGGTGCGAGGCGAGCGGGACGTCGAGGCGCGAACGCGGACGAGACCCGAGAACGCCGAGGTCGCGACCCACACCCAGCGCGCGAGCAGCATCCGGCCGCAGGTCGACGAACGCCGGGCCGCTCTGGATCCGACCGCTGTCCACCACGACGAGGTCGTCGGCGAACACCTCGAACCCACGCAGCGACAGGTCAGCCACAAGCGTCGACTTGCCCATGCCCTTGTCGCCCATCAACACCCACGCCCGGCCGCCGAAGTCCACCGCACCGGCGTGGAACACCTGACGTCCGAGCCACCTGTTCACGACGGCGAAGGTCCCCGACAGCATCGGGTGCAACAACGCTTCGACGTCGTAATCCCGGGAGACCTTCAAGGCCGCGTGCAACGGGCTGTGGTCGACCTCGGACCAGCCTGTCCCGTCTGACAGCCACAGCACAGCGCGCTCGTCGTCCAGGACGAACTCCGGGCGTGCCGAGCCGTCCACAAGTCGTTCGACCGCCACCACCAGACGTGGGTTTTCCGAAGGCAGGTCGTGCATCGGCGACCCGGCCGTGTCGATGCCCTCGAGCCCGAGCCCGTAGCAACCTCGCACCTGTACCTCCTATCTCGGGCTCGGCGCCGGGTGGTGTCCGCGTGGCCACGCGGTTCGACTCCACGGCCGACCGGGCGGGTGGCCGAGCCCCGGGTCCAGAGGTCCCTTAAGGGAAACTACGCCTAGGCGACCGAGCGGTCCGTCCGTACCGTGAGATCGCACGGGTGACAGCCCGAGCGCATCGATACACGGGGGTTACAACATGGACAAGCAGGAGCAGGCGAGCTACGAGGCGCCGTCGATCACCGAGATCGCGTCGCTGCACGAGCTGACGCTCGACCAGGAAAAGAGCTACCACCCGAAGTCCGACGGCTTCACCTTCGGCGGCAAGGCGATCAACGTCTCCTGACGTCAGCGGTCAGCGAAGGACCGTCCACCCCGCGGGTGGGCGGTCCTTCGTCGTCTTCAGATCAGGCCCCGTTCGCTGGCAATACTGAGCGCGTGGGCCTGGTTGCGCGCTCCCAACTTGGCGTAGAGCTTCGACCGATGTGCCTCCACCGTCTTCTCGGCCACGCCCATGCGCCGGGCCATCACACGGATCGTCATTCCACCGTGCAGCCCCTGGAGCACCTCGACCTCCCGACCGCTGAGCTCGGCCATGGCACCTGACCGAGGCCCCGACGGCGGGGCGTCGCGCTGGTGTCTCCAGTAATCCAACACAGCGCGAGCGACTTCTGGGTGTAGAGCAGAACGGCCCGCGGCGATGGTGGCGACAGAGCTCGTCAGGTCGGCGTCGGTCAAGTCGGTCAACAGGAGGAAGCCGGTGGCGCCGGCGAGCAGAAACTGTGCTCCACGGTCGTCCAACCCGGTCGAGGAGACAACGAGGACCCTCGCTCCTGCGGTGAGGATCTCGCTCACGACGCCCGGTTCGCAACGATCACGCAGGTTGTCACCCAATACGACCACGTCAGTGGACCCGGCGGAGGCAATCAACTCGTCTCGCGTCGATGCGACGTCGACGCGTATCGAGGGCTGGTTCTTGAGAGCCGCGACGAGCGCATCCCGCACCACACTCGCGACTTCGGCCACGACGACGTTGACAGCGATGAACAGAGTTTAGTGTCTAGACGACGCCGTTCGCGCCGTGAACTGCGGTGCGGACGCGAGCCGCCTGCTTATGCCCTTCGACGGTGCGGTGGCTGATGCCGAGCCGGGCGCCGATTGCCTCGGCAGTCAGGCCTTGCTCCACCAGGCGCTGCACCGCCCGTTGACGCGCCGTCAACCGAGGCGACCCGGCGGTCACGGCGAGATACGCGCTTGGCCCGCGCGCATCCGCCACGCGCCCGAGTTCGCGGACGAGATGTTCGATACTGTCGAACGCGTCCGTCCGATAGGTGCGTGGAGCTACGCTGCGAGGGTCACCCAGCTCGACGCAACGTTCGCCACGCTGTGTGGTGATGACTTCGAGCGCCGGGAACGAGTCCCTCAACGCTCGTGTCAACGCCGCTCTCACGAGCACCCGGTCGTCGTCGACCCGGATCCGGTTGATCACGCGATGTGCTGCATCTCCGCGGCTACGGACCCGTCCACCGGCTGCTGCGTGACGCGGACCTCGTCGCGGACCACACGGCGCATACGGCGCTGTTCGGTCATGATCGTTTTGAGCACGCGGAGACCGTCGCTCACTGCGTTGAGGTTACTGGCTCCGAAAATACGCAGCCGCTCCACGCTCGGCACCTCGGTGACACGCAACCTGTGGTGCGAAACGCGGCAGTTGATCAGAGTTTCGATCTCGAAGCCATCGCCCCACATCATCCTCGCATTCGGGAGGCTCGCGACGGTGTGGTCGGGCAAGTCGAGGTGCCCGATGATGTCGGCCCAGAAGGCGTTGTAGCCGTAGCAGAGGTCGCTGTAGCTGGTGCGCATCAGCGTGTTCGTGAGCACGTTCAGGCCTTTGTTTCCCATCGAACGGAACCGGGTGATGTCCATGCTTCCGCCACCGGCCGCGAACCGCGTGCCCTTCGCGAAGTCCGCCCCTGCGAGAAGCGCGTCGATGAACGCAGGGATCTCGGAGGCATCGGCAGAACCGTCGGCGTCGAACATCACGACGATGTCGCCGGTGACCGAAGCGAAGCCGCAGGCCAGTGCGTTGCCCTTGCCTCGACGCGTCTGCTTCACGACTTTGATCGTCGGCATGATCCGCTGGGCCATCTCGATCGTTCCGTCTGTCGAGTGTCCGTCGACCAGGATGACTTCGTGCACCTCGGGCAGCTCAGGAAGAACGACCTCGAGGTTCTTGGCTTCGTTGCGGGCGGGGACGACGACGCTGATCTTGGGCGTGGTCGAACGACTCGGACGCATCTAAGGGACTCCCAGGGGGTATTGCGGGACCTACGCACACCGACTCGGCACCGAGGATGGCTGACGGGACCACTGTAGGCGATCTTCTGTTACGAGCAAGAGTCGGTAACCGAAACTTTTGTGAAGGTTGACTTAAGGGCTCAGAAATTAACAGCGAACAAACACCACGGCGGTCGCTGCGGCGCATCGCGAAACGCTTTGCGGCAAAGGCTTTCGCCTCTCGAGGTACGCCCCAGCCGTTCCGACCGCAGCGTCCGCCGGCCCTGGGTCTGGTGCTGACACTGCGAGCACAACCACAAGGAATAATCGAACATTGCAGAGGAGGGCGCAGCAATTCACACGGGGCCCTTCTGCCGTAGCGATGCCGACGCCAACCCGTGGGTATCGGGTCTGAAGCAGGTCCCACGGGGTATGGCACGGTCTACTGAGACCGGCGGCGTCGGCGGAGTACCAACGCGACGAGGACGGCAACGGCGCCGACGATCCCGACCACCTCAGCTGGCAGGGCCCGCGACAATGTGTGTTCAGTGACAGCTGCCACAGGGCGTTCTGCGCTGTAGACGACGACTACTGCGCCGTCGCCGCGGTGTTGCGCCCGCCGCGCCACGGCAACACCATGGGCCAGGGTGCCACTGCCTCCACCACCTCCCCCGTAGTCCAGGGTTCGGACGTTGCAGGCGCCGCTACCGCCACCGAACACACCACCACCACCTCCGCCGCCGGGGCACCCCGCCGGCGACGTCGCACCGACGCCGACGGCTGGTGATGTGTCGGTAGGCCCTTGGCCCGACTCTCCGGGCACACCACCCTCCGGCATGGAGCCTCCACGTCCTGGTGACGTAGGCGTCCCACCTCGGCCCCCGAGCGGCGACGGTCCGGCCTCGCCGGACAAGCCAGCTCCCCCAACGCCTCCTGCGCCGCCGCTCAAGTATCCGCCGCCACCACCACCTCCAGCGGCGGCGAGAACATGGCCATCTCGACGCACGATCGTGGCGCCCCCTCCGGAACCGTCGGTCCCGGTGCCCAGGAACGGCGAACCGCCGCCGCCACCGAAGGACACCGGTCCGTCGGTCCGGCCTGCTGCAGCATCCCTGCCGGCGGCGCCCTGCGCCCCGATCGTCAAACTCAGCGTCTGTTCCGGAACCACCGCAAACACGACGTCCAACTCACCGCCGGCGCCTCCCTCCGCCGTCGGGAGAGGGCGTAAATGAGCTGTATCTGGATGCCCGGCGCCACCTGATCCGGCCGACAGCGTCAACGTCACGCGATGGACGTCGGGCGGCACGACGAACGTCTCGGCATGGCCTGAGTAGCGAATCACTATGCGACAGTCCAACGAACACGTGGCGGGAGCGCTCGTCGTGGGATTCGCGAGCGCTGCGCCAGCCGGAGCTGCTGCGAGAATGAAGGCGCACGTCACGGTCCCGATGCGTCGTCGCACCACGTCTGCTCCCACTCACGGTCGACCACTGCCGACTACGAAGTGCAGTCGGACGACGGGGGGTCCCGATACGGTGCCAGTTCTTCGGCCGTAAAGCAAACGTCAAGAGATGACGACGGATGCGATCAGTCCGGTGTGGTCCGTGGCGTGGGTGTGGTAGGTCTCGACGTGGGTGGCGACGGCATTCTGGGTCAGGACGTGGTCGATGCCGATGATCGGCGGGATGCTCCGGTCGGCCGGCCAGGACCGTACGAATCCCGCCCCGGCCTGATCCGCGGCGTCACGGTATCCGTCCACCAGGAGCTTGCGGAACCGCGACGAGTCCATCGTGGCATTGAAGTCACCGCCGACGAGGACGGCAGCGTCCTCAGGGATGCCGGCGAATACGTCGCCCAGGGCTGCCATTTCGACGCGCCACTGTCCGGGCGGTCCGGGATACGGAGCGGGTGGATGGACTACGGCGACGGTGACATGGCCGCCCGTAGGCAGCGTTGCTACGGCAGAAAGAGTCGCCATCGCGTGGTAGGGGTACTGGACCTGGTCACTCAGGGGGTACCTGCTCCAGATCCCGCTGCCGGACGCGCCGTCCCCGGCTTTGACCCAGGCGTGCGGGAACAGGCTTCCGAGCCCCGCCGCGTCGAGACGCGCTCGGGCATCCGGGGTGAGTTCTTCCAGCATCAGCACCTCGATACCTGCGGTTCTTGCCCGGTCGACGATCTGGGCAGCATCCGCATTGCCGAGGTACAGGTTCTGCGTCATCACCCGGATCGTCGTGCCGCCCGTCGGTGCGTTCTGGGCAACGAACAGCGGGAGGTAGACCACGACCTGGGCGACGATCAGCGCACCGGTGATCCCGGCCCCGACCCAGCCCCGGCTGACGAGGTGGAGGACCAGCGCAGGGATCGAGAACAGCGCGAACACCCAGGCCACCGAGGCGATGACGATGATGCTTTGACGACCGGTGTCGAGGAAGTGGGCCGAGAACCCGATTCCGGCCACCGCGAACAGCAACCACGCGATCACCGCGGCGACCACGCGCACCACCTTCCGCCGTCTGGGCCGTACGTCGGCGGTGTCCCGGGTCTGGGACTCGGTCGCCACGGAGTCAGCCTGCCGGACAGACACGGCGACACGGGACTGCAGGTGTGCGTTCCCTCAGTCGCGGACAGCGCGACGTGCACAAGGCGTCCCGTCGTGGCACCCTGGACTTAACGTCAATTCAACCTCAAGCAAGATCTCAAGGAGCGAGCGATGCCTCCGACACGCTTCGCCGGGACCGCGGCTGTCGCGTCGTGCCGGTGTGGTCACCCTCGGTCCGCGCACGAGCACTTCCGCTCCGGCAGCGACTGCGGGACCGGCGGCGCCTCACACTGCGCCCGGTTCTGCGCGGCCGAATCGCCGATCGTGCGGGGCATCAATCGCATGCGCGGCCGTCCGCGACGGAGCGACGACCTCGCGCCCGTCGTCGAGATGGCGCGCCCGAGCGCACCCATCACCCGCCGCTCCGCGTGACGCCGCCGGGCCGGTCGCCCGTCAGCCTGCGGCGGCCCTGTCCGAACTGTCTGCGTCCCGGGGTCTGAGAAGCTGCGAGTCGTCGCCCCCGTTGGTACCGGAGTGTCCCAGCCCGGCGCGGGATGCGACTCGGAACCGCCCGCAGGCACAAACTCCGCAATCCGACCCGCGCCGGAAGTGCTCGTGACTGTCCGACGCGTGGCCGCAGCGGCACAACGTCTCAGGCATTCGCTTCCGAACCCACATCCAGACCGTCCTCGTCCGGGCGGCCCTCGTCGACCGTGAAAGCGGACGATAGAACTCCGAAAGCGCCGAGGGAATACGGCGTTTCGATAACCACCTCGATCTGTTAGTCGAGCATCATCGCGGGTGAAGCACGTCTGCGAGCCGTTCGACCATGCTGGCACTACTTGCAGAGCGGAGTACGAACTCGCGTCCGGCAACTCCCATCGCGGCCGCGCGGCCCTCGTCGGCGAGCAGGTCTGCGATCGCGTGCCTCGCAGCGTCACGGTCACCCGATGGCACGAGCACCGCGGAGTCGGGCGAGACGTAGTCGCGCATCCCCGGCGTGTCGGTCACCACCACCGGCCGACCCATCGCCTGCGCCTCCAACACCGTGGTCAGGCCGGAGACGTGGCGGTTCGGGGTGAGGAGGACGGCGATCACCGAGGCCGCGGCGTAGCGCGCCCGTAGCGCGACGTGGTCGAGCACTGGCACCCGCTCCCCCACCTCGGGTGGGACGTCGACCGGCAACGCCGTGACGAGCTCCAACCGTGCCGGCAGGCCCGCCACGGCCGCAATCAGGCCGGTGTGGTCGCGGTGCCGGTCGTTCCCCACACCCAGAACCAGGGGAGGCCCGTCGACGTCGGAATCCTCAACAGCGGGCGACCAGAACTCGTAGTCGATCCCGAACGGCACCCAGTGCAACGATTTCTCGGAGACACCCCAGTCGTCACGCAGGACGGGAAGTTGCGCGGTCGAGAACGCCCAGACCGCAGCAGCCCGGCTCAGGGCGCGGCGAGAGAGTGCGGCGAGCGCTGCCGGCATGCGGAGCGCGTCCGTCAACCAGATGACCCCGGTGGCCACGTCAGGTCCGCCCGGCCACAACGCGGCCGGCACGCCGGTCCGTTCGTCCCAGCACACCCGCAGGTCGACACCGGGGATCACCCGGGTACGCGCCTCGGCCCACCACTCGCCGCCGCCACCGCGGTGACGCAGCGAATTGGCGACGCGGCTCGAGAGAGGTCCGCCCGGCTGCCTCGACACCGAGGGCAGCACCGGTACCCCGTGCGCGGCGAGGCGGTGCAGGCCGTACGGGGACGCGTCGGGGCGCAGTCCGCGGGCGTGGTCGGCTGCCCAGGTCGGCCCGTCGACGTCGGCGATCACGTGCAGTGACGCGGTGATCGTGCGGTTGTCGAGGGCCGTACCCCCGGGGGACGGGGCTGGCAGTGTGGTGACCGGTCAGCCCACCGGCACGATATCGGCGGCACCGAGCCGCGCAGCGTCGGCCGTGGCGTCGTCGGGCTGCTGCTGCGACGCCCGCTCGGCCTCGACGCGAGCGACGTAGTGGTCGACCTCGCGCTGCACCTGCTCCGGGCCCCAGCCCAGCAGCGGCGCCATCAGGTCGGCGACCACCGGTGCGGCGGCCACGCCGCGGTCCCACGCCTCGATCGAGGCCCGGGTACGCCGGGCCAGGACGTCGTCGAGGTGACGGGCGCCCTCGTGGGTGACGGAGTAGGGCACCTCGGCGCGCAGGTAGTCGTCGGCACCGGGCAGCGGTTCAGCGAGTGAGGAGTCCCCGGCGATCAGCGCGAGGACCTCGGAGGTCAACGAGCCGTAGCGGCCGAGCAGGTGCTCGATGCGGGCGATGTTGAGGCCCGACGACGCGGCGAGTTCATGACGCGAGTTCCAGACGCCCTTCCACCCCTCGGCGCCCGACAGCGGGATGTTGTCGGTGCACGATTCGGGCACCTTGACGTCGGAACCGCGGACGGCCTCGTCGATCGCATCCTTCGCCATGATCCGGTACGTCGTGTACTTGCCGCCGGCGACCACGACGAGCCCGGGCACCGGGTGACCGACCACGTGCTCCCTCGAGAGCTTCGACGTCGAGTCCGATTCCCCTGACAGCAGCGGGCGAAGGCCCGCATAGACGCCTTCGACGTCCTCGTGACGCAGCGGCGACTTGAGCACCTTGTTGACGTGCTCGAGCACGTAGTCGATGTCCGAAGCCGAGGCCGCAGGGTGCGCCTTGTCGAGATCCCAGTCGGTGTCGGTGGTGCCGACCAGCCAGTGCCGCCCCCACGGGATCACGAACAGCACGGACTTCTCGGTGCGCAGGATCAGCCCGGTGTCGAGCTGCAGCCGGTCGCGCGGCACGACGAGGTGGATGCCCTTGCTCGCGCGGACGTGGAACTGGCCCTGGGTCTCGGCCATGCGCTGGGTGTCGTCGGTCCAGACGCCGGTGGCGTTGACGACCTGCTTGGCGTGCACGACGAACTCGTGGCCGGTCTCGAGGTCGACCAGCTTGGCGCCGATGACACGCTCCCCCGCGCGCTCGAAGTCGAGCAGCCGCACCCGGTTCGCCGCGTGCGCGCCGTAGGACGCGGCGGTGCGGACGATCGTCATCGTGTGGCGGGCGTCGTCGACCTGCGCGTCGTAGTACTGCACGGCGCCGACGAGAGCTTCCTTCTTCAGCGCCGGCGCGACGCGCAGCGCGCCGCGGCGGGTCATGTGCCGGTGGTGCGGCAGCGGCTTGACGCCGAGGGTGACGTCGGAGGTCGCGGCCATGGCGTCGTACAGCGCGATGCCGGAGCCGACGTACGGCCGCTCCCACACACGGTGGGTGAGCGGGTAGAGGAACGGCACCGGCCGCACGAGGTGTGGGGCGAGCCGGCCCAGCGACAGCCCACGCTCCTTGAGCGCCTCGCGCACGAGCGCGAAGTCGAGCATCTCCAGGTAGCGGAGGCCGCCGTGCATGAGCTTGCTCGAGCGCGACGACGTCCCGCTCGCCCAGTCACGGGCCTCGACGATCCCGACGGAGAGCCCACGGGTCACGGCGTCCAGCGCGGCGCCGGCTCCGACCACCCCGCCTCCGACGACCAGGACGTCGAGTTCGCCGCCGTGCTCCATGGCCTCGATCGCGGCGGTGCGGTTCTCCGGTGACAGTGCGGCGGTGGGCACGATGATCCCCTCAGGTGGTGCGTGGTGCGGGTCCGCGGCGGGCCCTCACTCCAGGGTAGGAGTACCCCTCAGCGTGGGACGACCACGGTGGCGAGCAGTCCGCGATGATCCGATCCCGGCGCCGCGACGGTCTCGACGGACGTCGCGACCGTGCCGCGGGTGAGCACGTGGTCGATGCCGACGAGGGGCGGGATGCCCTTGTCCGCCGGCCAACTGCGGATCACGCCGGCGCCGGCCTGTTCGGCACCGTCGCGCCAGCCGTCACCGAGGATCTGCCGGAACCGGGCATTGTCGTAGGTGGCGTTGAAGTCGCCACCCGCCAGCACCGGACCGGCCGGGACCGTGCGGAGAAGCGCGCGGATCCGCGCGAGGTCCTGGTACCAGGCAGTCGGGTTCTGCGGGAACGGCGCGTTCGGGTGCAGCGTCAGCGCGGTGAACGTCGTGCCTTCCGGCAGGGTCAGCGTCGCCATCACCCCCGCCAGCTCCTCGCGAGCGAAGGTCTGCTGGTTGCTGATCGGATAGCGGCTCCAGAGGCCGGTGCCCGCTGATCGCGGACGGGCGTCGAGCACCGAGTAGGGCAGCAGCTTGTCCAGCCCGACCGAGCGCAGTGCCGTGACCGCCTGCGGGGTCAGCTCCTGCGCGACGAACACCTCGACGTCGGAGGACTTGATCCGTCTTACCAGGGCGTGGGCGTTGGCCGTCCCGTAAAGCATGTTCTGCGTCAGCACCTCGACTCTCGCCGCGGGCGAGGCGGGCGCTGCCTCCCCCACGACCAACGGCGCGTACACGACGACCTGCGCTGCTACGAGCAACGCCGTCACCAGCACGGCGATCCACCCACGCCGCCACAGGTGCAGGCCCAGCGCGACCACCGAGAGCGGCGCGAACACCCAGGCGCCCGACGCCAGGACGACGAGGACCTGATGCGTCGTGTCGAGGAAGTGCACGGCGAGCCCGAGGCCCGCACCCGCAGCGCACAGCCACCCGACGACCAACCCGAAGCCCCGGGCGACCGGATGGCGGCGGCGTGGAGCGGGCGGCGGCTGCGGGATGGCCGGCAGATCGGCGGTCGGGGCCTCGGTCACCACTGCAACAGGGTGCCGGACGCGCGTGACAGAGGCGTGACGCGGATCGGCGGACTCTCAGCCGCGCGTTTCACCTCAAGTTTTCGACCAGGACGCCTCTCGACTGGCGGAGTCTTGCGCAAGATGCCACGCTGACTTCACATCCACCACACCCCTCGAGGACGGCCACGATGTTCCCCCCACGCATCGCGAACCAGGCTGACGACGCTCTCTGCGTCTGCGGTCACGCCCGGGCCGTCCACGGTCATCACCGCGCCGGCACCGACTGCGGCATCGACGGCCCCAAGCGTTGCGCGAGCTTCCGCCACGCCACGCCGCTCGTCGCACGGGTGCTCGAGCGCGTCCGGCGCCCCGCGGGCCGCGAACCCGTTGCGCCGCTGGCCCCCGTGTACCTGTTCAACGCTGTCGAGCGTCGGAGCCCTCAGCGCACCTCGGCCTGAGCAGGCGCCGCCCGACGGCTCAACCTCACGCCGAGGCCAGCGCCGCCTGGGGCAGCGCCCGCGACGCGGACCGCCAGCGGAGCGCCGGTCGCTCGAGCAGGAACCAGCTCAACACCGCCAACGCCGCGACGCCGGCGAGACCGACCGCGGCGAAGGCGAACCGGCCCCAGGCCGCGACACCGACCAGCGCCAGCACCTGCTGGATCGGCATGGCGTAGACGTACACGCCGTAGGAGACGTCGTTGTCCTGCACGAACCGCGGCACGCGGAGTCGGGCGCCGAGCCACAGGGCGAGGTAGACCAGCGGCAGCGCCAAGAGCGGGACGAGGTGGGCCGACAGCAGGACCGCGACGCCGACCACCACCGCGCACGCCGCCGCCACCCGCCCGTCCAGGCGCAGCGCGGCGCCGAACACGCGCAGCGTCGCCCCGACCGTGAAGACGAGCAGCACCTCACCCAGCTGCAGGAGGCCCGCGACCGGCAGGGCGGCCGGCAGCGGCGCGAACGCGAGGACGAGGAGCACCACCGCGAGCACGCCCGCGAAGGCCACGACGACCCGACGACGCTGGAGCAGGCCGAGGCGGCCCGCGGCCCAGGTCAGCCCGTAGCAGGCGAACTCGATCGGCAGGGTCCACAGCGAGGCGTTCCAGACGTTCGCGTCGGGCACCCCGGCGAGCACGTCACCCACCGCCCGTTGCGGCGTCACCAGCAGCAGGTTCTTCGCGAAGTACCCGACGTCCTGCAGCAACGGGAAGCCGCCGAACGAGTCGTGCTGGTAGAGCCACGCCACCGGGCACAGCACGAGCACGACCAGCAGCAACGCGGCCCAGAAGGCCGGGAAGATCCGGAGCACCCGGGCGCGGAAGAACTCCCGTCCGGTGCGGTTCAGCGCGCTGCCCGCGATGAGGTACCCGCTGATGCCGAAGAACGCGAACACCGCGAACGCGCC
>CAXUNA010000002.1:0-24278 GCA_964252095.1 uncultured Jatrophihabitans sp.
GAGGCGCGAGGGGGGGGCGGACGCCGAACGCGGCGCGGAGCGCGGCGAGGGCGACGCTAGCTACGTCCGGCGGTGGAGCCGGCGGGCTCGCGCTTGCGAACCCGCCGGCTCGTGAGCGTCAGACCCAGAGATCGACCGGTCGGTCCCAGACGATCCGGGAGAGCTCGGCCGCGCTCTTCCACGCGCTGTGAACGGCCGTGACTGCCGCCCGGTCATGGCACACGAACAACAGAGCGCCGAGACTGACCTCGAGGTACGCCCGCCCGGCGCGCGAGTCCTGCGCCGAGTAGCGGGCGACGGTGAACGGCGGGCGGTCGATGTAGCTGACGATGGCGCTGACCTCGGGCTCCCGCTCGTCGTCGTGTCGGACCGGCAGCTGGTGGGGCAGGTGGGTCATGTGTAGCGCTGCCTCGTTCCACGCAGCGAGACACGTGGCGATCACCTCGACCCGGGCGACGTAGGTCAACACCGACCCGATCCGAACGACGATCTTCGGAACCCGGTGGCCGGTGGTCCCGGCTGAGGTGTCGACGTCCCCGGTCAGGAGGACCTGCATGCGGACGATCTGGCTGGCGCTGGTCATCGGACTCTCCCCGGTCGGAACTGGGGGCTTGGAATCGGTCGATCCGTTTTTCCTGCCCCACCTGGCGCGTAGTTCCAAGGGCCCGATGAGACGGCCGGAGGGCAAGGGTCGGCGGAGCCGATGACGTGTCACGCGGAGCCTGCGGAGCGCCCTTGCGTGGAGGTCGTCCGGGCCCACACTCATCAGCCAGGTGGGGTAGGCAGGCAGTTGCGGGTCGTGCGGAGCTTGCGGAGCGCGGCCACGCCGCTGGTCAGTGCGGAGCTCGTGTTCGTACGCGCACGTTGAACGCGACGACGGCCGCTTCGATGTGGGTGTCGATGTCAACGAGGTCGAGGCGCACGACGTAGTCGTCGGGCTGTTCCGGGTTGATCTCATGGACAAGCCGCTCGAGCTCGACAGCGGCGACCATCTCGGCTGGTTCGACAGTCGCGAGGGTGACGCCGTCGCGACGGAGCGCGAGCGTTCGCGGGCGGGGTCTGGTGTCCATCGGCCGACCGTGCACGAGCGCCGACGCTCGCCAGGCGACCTTCTGCGCGGCTGTGGACAGATGTATCCGCCTGTGGACAAAGCCGGTCGGCGGCGGTCTCATGGTGTAACGCTGGATCTCATGACGGAGGTGGCTGCCGTGACACGCCCTGGCGAAGTGCCGGCGAGCGTCGCGCCGTCGTGGCCCACCGAGCCGACGAGGCCGGTCTCCGAGCCCGGGCATCTGGCTGCGGCGGAACTCGAGCGGTCTCGTCAGCTCCATCCGTCGCGTCGACTCTCCCCCCAGCAGAAGCGACTGCAAAAGTCCGTCGAGACCCAGCGGGCGGTCGCCCGTCGGTTGGAGCCGGTCGTGCGCGCCGGCGCGAGCGTTTTCCACGGCGTGCACGTGCCGGGCGTCGGCCTGGCCGTCGACCACATCGTCGTGGCGGCGGGCGGCGTCTTCGTGCTGACCGACGTGCCGTCTGACCGCCGATCGCCGGTCGAGGTCTCGGCCGACGGGTCGATCGCCCGTGGCGGCGTGTCTCTGGACCGGCTCGCGCAGCTCCTGGGCGAGGCCGCCCGCGAGCTCGCGGCCCAGGCCGGCATCGTGCTGCCGCTCGGTTGGAGCGTCATGACTGTGCCCGTCGTCGTCATCGACGGTCGCTCGCCGGTCAAGGCCGCGGCTGTCGCCGGCGACGTCAGCGTCCTACCCGCCGACCTGCTGCCGCGCTGGATTACCGACGCGTTCCCGTCAACGCTCGATGCGCTGGGCGTCGCCCAGCTCGCGGGCGCCGTTGATCTCGTGACCACGTGACTGCACAGAGGCTCGCGTCCAGCAGAATGCGTACCAGCTCCGGCCACCCTCGCCCGATCACCCTCCCAGGCCCGGCGCCTACGGCTGCAGCAGCGCAGGAGTCACCGTACCGGCGACCAGTTGAGCAGCGACGTCATCGAGCGTGACGCCGTGGGAGAAAGCCCAGGCACGCATCATGGCCAGCCCGTCGGCGGCGACGAGGCCGATGTCGCTGGTCAGCATGCCGATGGCGACCCACACCTCCATGCGGGCGCGGGCGTCCTCGCCGTGCAACCACGGTACGTACGACGCGTCCTCGGCGCCGGCCAACGCCTGCGGGGAGACGGCGCGGATGAGCCGGTCGACGATCTCGTCGGCGACCCGGCCACACAGATCGAGGTCGACCTGGGTGACGTCCCGGGTGTCGAGCAGGTAGAGGTCGAGGGCGCCCCCGTCACCCTCCGGGGTGAAAGGCAGCGAGACAGCAGCCACCGACCGGAACGGGGTGGTCGCGACCAACGCGCGATGGAAGTTCGGCCACGACCTCGCGAGGTCGGCGTCGCCGGAACGGGTCGGCAGGCCACCGTGCAGGGCCTCCAGGCACGGACCCTCGCCGAGCGTGAATTGCAACCGTTCGGCAGCCGTGGCTCGGGCGCTGCTGGCACCGAGCGGAACTCGCAGCTCCATGCTCATCAGGCTCAGGCTCACGCCGTCGACTCCGAGCACATCGGCCGCCGCGTGGGCGAGCCGGCTGGGTAGCAGCTCGGGCTCGACCGGTGGCGCGGACTCGTCGTCGAGGGCCTCGTCGAGCAGGCTTCGGATCGGAAGTTCGCTGGCCATAGTGGGCTCCCAGTGCGTGTCCCGCAGCTGAGGCTTCAACCGGTCGATCTTGAGCGAACCTACCTCCCCGGTCTTGCGTGACCGTGTGCTGGCGGTCGACGGAGCTCGAAGCCGGCGTTGCGGGTTCGGCCGTCTCAACCGACTGCGCCATTGACCTCGCGTGTTGCGGCCTGGCAAAGCCACCCTCGGGGCGGACGCTCCGCCGACGTACGCGTGGGACGATCTGAGCGCACCGACAACGGTGCCGAGCCAAGCAGCGGCGCGGAACGATCCGCAAACCGAACTCAAGGCCGACCGATGACCGATGAAACCTGAGCAGCACAGCGACCCGAGTGGACGACCGGGGCGTGATCGTGACGGTCAAGCTCAGCTGTGCCGACCTCGCCGACTTGATCCGCGCGGGCAGTGTGACCGTCGAACAGCCTGCGCAGATGGGACCGGTCGGTTCGGTTCACGTCTCCCGATGCGACGTCGAGCTCATCTAGCCGGTGAGCGCGTTGAGGACACGACCCGTCGCCGGCAAGCGACGCTACCGTGACCCGAGCAGGATCCGGGTCGACCGGTAGTTCGGCGGGTGGTGAGGGCGGAAGCGACGACGACCAGCAAGAACTCGACGAGGAACTGAACCAGCTGTTGAGCGGTCTCCGCTGGTCGGTGGGGTTGTCCTTCGGGCTGGCCCAGGTTTCTCTGCGGTGGCGTTGTCCTTGCGCACAGCCGCGGCGTCGTCCGAATCGACCTGAAGCAGCAGCCGTGTGAGCCCCACCGTCACGACGGCGCACCATGCGACGGTTCGCCGTGCTGTCGGTGGCGCAGTTAACGCCCAGCGGACATGTGAAGGCTCCGGCGTCTGCTGGAAGTCGGACGGGCGGCGGTAGCCCCTATCTTGAGCCACCACGCCGCACTCCCCGGATGGCCAGCCGGCCGCAGGACGTCGACGGTGCGCGCCACCACGACAGGAGCAGGCAGTCAAACCATGTGCACGCGTGGAGTGTCCTCGGTTCGCGGCCATGACCTGACGGGCGACGTCACGAACCAGGTGACGACCACAGCGGTCACTCGTCGTGGGGGCTCGGCAGCTCGCCACGCGCGATCCCGACGATGCGCAAGCCTCGCGGCAGCAGGGTCACCGAGGTGCCGCTCGCGAACCCTGCCAGGCAGAGGTCCTCGCGGGCCAACCGCTTCAGTTGCATGTGATTCTCTGGATCCACGGTCACCCGACCGCGGCCGATCGCCTCCAACATGGCTACATCGTGGGCCTGGGAGACGATCTGGTAGTCGGTGCGAGGCGGGAGGCCTCGGGAGGTTCGACGGTGTCCCATGCCGGTAGTATCGAACACGCGTTCTGCCACGCGCAACTCGCGGGCCGCCGGCCGCAAGGGTCCGTTCGACCCGGCTGGTGCCAACGGTGGGCGCCGCGTCGAGGTCCGTCAGGACGTTGCTCCGATCCGCGATCACTCGCAGAACGCGGATGACCTGCACGCGAGTGGAGCGAACGGTACGTCCCGCCGCCGGCGACGAACGTGATGACCCCGACATTCGGACCGAGCATCGGCTCCGATCACCGGTTGCCACGCGAATCGTTCGCGAGGGACATGGGTTGCCAGAGCGCGATCGTCCCTGTCGAAACCGGAGGGAGCACACTGTGATCGTCGACGTCACCACCCCTAGCTCGCTCCAGATCCCGTCGGACGCTGTCCTCGTCGTGGGCTCCGGCGCGGCAGGAATCGCCCTCGCGGAACACCTGGCCGCCGCCGGCCGGTACGTCGTCGTGCTCGAGTCCGGTGACGACAACACCGGGGTCTCCCGGCAGTCGGACCTCGACGATCTCAACATCGGCGACAGCACGGCCTTGCCCTACCGACTCGCGGAGGGCCGGACGCGCACGCTCGGCGGGACGACCGAGCTGTGGCACGGCCAGTGCATGCGGTTGCACGACGTCGACCTCGCGGACCGGCCGTGGGTGTCCGGCCCGGGATGGCCGCTGAGCAGCGCTGACCTCGCACCCTGGTACAGCCGGGCGGAATCCTGGCTGGGTGTGTCCGGGAACGGCTACGGCGTCGAGCGCTGGCAGGAGCACCCGTCGTTGCCGCCGGTGCAGTGGGACGAGACACGGTTGCTGCACGACTTCACCGAGTACATGGCGGACCCGATGGTCGGCCGTACGCACCGCCCCGCGCTCGCCGCGGCGGAGCGGATCCGCGTCGTCCTGCACGCCACCGTCACCCGGGTGGTGACGGCGGGAGGCGCCGTCACCGGTGTCGAGATCACCACCCCGGACGGCCAGCGCCGCGTGGTCGACGCGGCCCTCGTCGTTCTGGCGGCGGGCGGTCTGGAGAACGCACGCCTCCTGCAGCTGAGCGACCCCGACGGCGTCGGGGTCGGCACCGGTCGCTGGCACACGGGTCGGTACCTGCAGGATCACCCCATCATTCGCACGGCCGAGGTCCTGCCGCGCGACCACCGGCTGCTCCAGGACCGGTACATCGTGCTGCACAAGGGGAGACGGCGGCTCTTCCCGAAGGTGCGACTCTCCCCCGCCGTCCAGCAGGAGCACGGCCTGTTGGATGCTACGGCCATCTTCGTCCACGACCATGACTCACCCGCCCTCGACGCTGCCCGTCG
Source organism: uncultured Jatrophihabitans sp. (assembly GCA_964252095.1). Lineage (GTDB taxonomy): Bacteria > Actinomycetota > Actinomycetes > Mycobacteriales > Jatrophihabitantaceae > CAXUNA01. The sequence continues at coordinate 5,304 of CAXUNA010000002.1, forward strand.
ACTGGTTCTCGCCGCCCGGTCCCGACGGTTGCCCGACAACATCCGCGGAGATCTCGCCGCCGCCGCGAGAGCTCCGGTACCGGTCGTCCGCGATGCCTACCGTCGTTACGCGCGTGGCCTCGCCAGCGGAACCCGCCCGTCGCATGTGTGGTTGCAGCTGTGGATCGAACAGGCCCCGGACCCGGAACGACGCATCTTGCTGGGTGACTCGCTCGACCGGTTCGGGCAGCGCCGCGCCGAGGTGCGCTGGAGCGTCACCGACCAGGAGCTCGAGACCAGCCGGCAGATGACCCGGTGGATTGCCGCCGATCTCGGGCGGCTCGGCGTGGCGTCGGTCCGGGAACTGTCGCCCATGACCGACGACCAGGCGTGGCGTTCGTCGGTCGTCGACGCGTTCCACCCGGCGGGCACGACCCGGATGTCCGCCGATCCGACGGACGGTGTGGTCGACACCGACCTGCAGGTACACGGCGTGCGTGGACTGCACGTGGTGGGCGGCAGCGTCTTCCCGACGTCCGGCTACGCCAACCCGACCCTCACGATCGTCGCCCTCGCGCTCCGTCTCAGTGAGCATCTGACGGCCGGGACGTCGGTCTCAGTCGACTGACGATCACGGCGCGCTCGTCTCGGAACGGGCGGCATCGACGAGGACGGCGAGCATGTCCGCGACATCGGCAGGCAACCGCGCCGCGCCTGACGCGAGGTCGTACAACGCCGGCAGGCGGGCGGGGCGCGACGTGGCCACGATGACGGCCGACACCGGTGAGCCGGCCGCTCGAGCGACCAGTGCCTGGGCCAGCCCAGCGACTCCGGCCCACCGCGTCCCGTCGGCCACAGCACGCCACTGCTCGGCCGTGTCACCGTCTCCTTCGACGAACGCGCTCAGCCGCCGCAACGCGGCGGCGCCCGGGCCGAGGACGCCGTGGCCGACGATCGTGGTGACCGTGGAAGGAAGTGCCGCGCCGGGGCCGAACGGTCCGACCTCGACGTGCGCCGCGGTCAGCAGGTCCGGCGCCCGCCGGATCACCGCGGCCGCCTCGACGTTCGCGGTCGCGACGCCGATCTGACCGACATCACCGTGGTCGAGGTAGTCAGCGAGAAGCGCGAGCAGATCGTCGGTGACGTCCTCGACCCGCGCCTCGTGCAGCATCAACCGGTCCACGCGACCGAGACGACGGAGTGTCTGGTCGATTGACGAGCGGACCCGAGCCGGGTGGAAATCGCCGCGCCGAGGACCGTCGCCGCCCGGGCGCAACCGCTGCTGGACGGCGGGCGGCAAGCGGCGCGCCACCGCCTTGGCGGTACGAACGCTGCGCGACGGGGGCGCCACCGGCTCGAGGCCGACCTTGCTCGTCACCGTGGGCCGCGCGGGCCACGACGCGATCCGTAGACCGAGCTCGACCTCCGAACGCCCGAAACCATAGAGCGGAGCTGTGTCGAAGGCGCGGAAGCCCGTCGCCCACGCTGCGTCGAGCACAGCACCGGAAACCCGCTCGGGCGTCAAACCGAAGAGGTGGGCCGTCCCGAACACTGCTGTGGGCATCAGGTCCTCCGTTCGAGTCGCGCCGAGCGCCGGATGGGTACGAGCTCCACCTCGATCACACACGCACCCTTCCCTGGATCCGCTGTCGCCACGCCATTCCTGAGAAGTACAACCCCCGGTTCACAGCGGCCCCGGCAGCGGGCGGTGACCACGGCTCGGCACCGACCCGCCACCGAGCTCGACCACGACGCGGTCCTCGTCCTCCCCGTACAAGCCGGTGTCGTCTAGAGCAATCACGTCCAGGACCTGCAGCTCAGCGACGCGCTCGTTCCCCCCACCCGGGGGTGATCGACCCGTGAGTGCGTTGATCACCGCATGTCGTGGCTGATCTCGGTGGTCAGCGCCCGGTGTCGATCAGCAGGTCACACGGGCGGCCGGTCAGCGGCGGCCGGCGACCACGTCCCGGTAGACCTCCTCGAGGCGGTCGACGTGGGACCCGATGGTGAGCCGATCTCGCTGGAGGGTCTGCAAGGACGCACCGTAGGACGTGCGGGTCGCGGGGTCGGTCGCAAGCCGGCGCAACTGGTCAGCCGCGGCCCGGACGTCGCCCGGGGAGAACAACGCAGCATGGCTGTGCTGGCCGACAGTCTCCAGGTGGCCGCCGGCGGCCGCCGCGACGACCGGCAGGCCGTGGGCCATTGCCTCGATCACCGTGAGACCACACGGTTCGGTGGGTGCAGGGGCCAGCAGGATCGCCGCCCGGTCGTAGAGCGCCCCCACGTCGTCGATCCACCCGAGGAAGTCGATGCTCCCGACCACTCCGTGCGCGCCCGCGAGGCGCCGAAGGGTGGGCTCCTCCTCGCCGGATCCGGCGATCTCCAGCCGCCACCCCTGCTCGGCGAGACCGCTCAACGCGAACGCTCCGATGGCGGTCGTCGTGTCCTTCTCGGGGGCCAGACGCTGCGCCACCACGACGAGGCGCTCCCGTGGCGTGGCGGAGTCGGGCACGGCAGCGACACCGTTGAGCAGAACGGCGTCCGCCGGGCGTTCGAGCTGGCGCGAAGCCCATTCACTGACAGCCAGTTCGGCAGCCAGCGCGCGACGGACGAACGGTGCCATCCGGCGGGCCGCCGGCGAGTAGCCACGTGGCGCGGTGATGTGGCGCGTCGACACGCGCGCTGCGTGTGTGACGGGAGCGGTGAGGAGGGCGACGAAATCCGCCTTGGTCATGTGGCTATGAACGACGTCGCGGACGCCGCCGCGCGCGATGTTGCGGACCGCCGCTCGCGTCGCAGCGCCCGGTAACCACCGGACGTCAGGACCGGACTCCCGGATCATCGGTGCGGCGTCGCCGCCGACGACCGTGACGTGATGGCCGCGACGGGCGAGTTCGCGAGAAACCTCGGCGACGTACCGTTCTGTTCCGGCGAACACGTCGGTGGTCACGATCTCGGTGATGCGCAGGGGAGTCACGAGGTCGCGGCCCTCACGCTGAAACGGGTCACCCACGGCATGACCCGACCCGGCAGCAGCGGCCGCAACCAGTCGACTTCTTCGGCGACGAACAACTTCAACGTCACTCCGACCACGATGGCCGTCCCGACGAACGCGACGCTGCCCACGACCAGCGCGACCAACGCGGGCAACTCCACACCCGGCAGCGCTGCCGTCAACGCGATCGCAGTCGCGCGGGCGGCGATACCGGCGAGGACCGCTGTGAGCACGGCGACCAGCAGACCACGTCGCCGCCAGCCGACCGCGCCGGTGTCCCGGACGGTGGCGCGGAGCAGACCCCCGGCCAGCACGAGCTGGCCCACGAGGTTGGCGACCACTGCCCCGGTGGCTCCCAGGGACGGGATGAGCGCACAGGCCACCCCGACGTCGGCCACGGCCGCCACGGCGCCCACCACGAGGACGACCTTCAACCGGCCCTGGCCCGCCCAGAACTGCGCGCAGACACCACTGACGACTGCCACCGCCAGGACCGATGACGCGAGCGGGACGAGTCGACCGGCTTCGTCGTACGCGGAGCCGTACACCACCGTCACGGCGTACGGACCCACACCGGCCAGCAGACCGACCAGCGGGATCGCGACCAGAGATCCGAGGCGGAGCGCGAAGCACAGGTGTCGAGTCGCGGCCGCCAATTCGCCCCGCGCCGCTGCGGCGGCGATGATCGGCATCGCCGCCGCCGCGATCCCCAGCGGCACCATGGAGATGAGGTTGACGGCCATGAACGCGACCGAGTACATGCCGATCGCGCTGTCGGTCGCGAGCACAGCCAGGACCACGAACTCGATGCGCTTGGAGACGACCTGGGTGATGAGGGCGTCGAGGGCGAACAGCACGTAGGTCGGCCACACGCGCACCGGTGGGCGAATTAGTCCGATCCCCTCACGACGCTGTTGCTCGCGCGGACCCCACCGGCCGGCCCGGAACGTCCACACGGGCGCCTCGGTCGCGTCATCGGTGCCGGACGGGGGCCGGACAGCGGTCAGTGTGCCGTCCAGTTGCGCAGTGACGGCGTCCACCCCCGTCGGCCCGGGGCCCCCCACGCCCGCTCCGCCGACCAGTGGCACCGACCGTTTTCGTTGGTAGCGGACCAGTACAGCGACGAGGAGTCCGAGCGCGGCGATGCCGTCGCCGACGAAGATGCCGGTGATGCCGTACCCCGCGAGCAGGAACGCGATGCCCAGCGGCGGGCCCAGCAACTGGAAGACCAACCGCAACCGCCCGAGCGGACCCCACCCCTCGGTGAGGATCAGACGTACGGCCAAACCGTCGGCGAGGGCGTCCAGCACCGACACGGCGCCGATGACCAACCACGCGGTGTGGTTCTCGCCCACGAGGAGCGCGGACAACGCCATCGAGGCGAGGACCACCAGCCCACTCCCGAAGTGGGCGCCGATCGCCCACCGGGTCAGGACACGGGCGCGGACCTCGTCGTTCTCACCCTGCAAGCGGCCACCGACCTGGAGCAGGGCGGTGTTAAACGAGTAGATGATGACGGCGGACGCGGCCGAGTTGACGTAGGCGATCAGGCTCTGGGCACCGAGGGCGGAACTGCCCAGCACCCGGCCGGCGGCGACGGACAGCACGGCCGTCGACAAGGCGGGGACGACCTGGCTCGCGGCGGACCAGAGCCCGCCGGTCACGGCACGTTTGCGGCGTCCGTCCACCGGAGTGGGAACAGCCGGCGCGTGACCGGACTCAGCAGGCGCGCGGGAGAGGTCGACCGGTGTCAGGTCCACGTCGATCACGACGCTACCGGTCGGCGACCGGTGAGCCGGTCGCGCACCGCAACGACGGTCTCGTCCGCGACGTCGTCCCACGTCCGGACCGGACGACGGACCGCGGCGGTCCCGGTGGCGAACGCGGAGATGGTCGCGCGAACCCACCCCGCGACGTCGCGGGCCCCCACCACACCGAGCACACCCGGGCCCGCCACCTCGCGCAGCGCAGCGTCGTCCGACACGACGACCCGTGCGCCGAGGTCCATCGCTTCGGCCGCAGGCAGTCCGAAGCCCTCTGCCAAACTGGGGCACAGGACAACGGTCGCATGTTCGTAGGCCCACCTCAGCTCGGCGTCACTGACGTGACCCAGCGGTGTCAGAGCCCCTAGTGACACGAGGGAATCGTAGAGTTCGCCGACCTCGGTCCGACCCCAGCTCGGTGGACCGGCGATCGCCAGCACGGCATCGGGGACCGCTGCCCGCACAGCCGGCCAGGCGTTCACCAGTGTCTGCAGGTTCTTCCGGGGCGATGCGTCGCCGACCACCAACGCGAAGCGCCCACCGGCCAGGGACGCGAGTGGCTGCGGCGTCGCCGACCGCAAGGTCGACGACGTCGCCAGCGGCGTCACCGTTGCATGAGACAACGCTTCGGGCACGAACGCCCGGAGCCGTTGCCGGGTCGCTTCGCTGACGCAGACCACGAGCCCGGCGTCCCGGATCGACGCCCGGTACGGGCCGGGCAACAGCAGACGCTTGACCTGGCCGAAGTCCTCGGGGCGGTCGAGCAACAGCATGTCGTGCACCGTGAGGACCGTGAACGCCGAGGTCCGACGCGGCACGAGGTGCTTCACTCCCTGGACCACATCGGCACCGGCGAGTCGGAGCGGCAGCAGCCGCTCGACCAGCGACATCGCGGGCGTCGGCAGGTCCGGGACGACGCTGACCCGCGTGCGACTCCCGACGATCTCAGCCACGGTGTCAGCGGCCGCCGAGCTCGCGACCGCCGACAGTTCGACGTCGTCGCGCCGGGCCAGTGAGCGCATGAGCTCGGTCGTGTACCGGACGACGCCACCCAGACTCCCGCCGGCGGGAACGTGGGTGGCGAGCACCGTCCACCTCAGCACGCCGGCACTCATCGGGGCGACGCCGGAGGCGTGACGACCGGCACCAGGCTGCGCTGCGGGGCCCGGTTCATCACAGAGGCGAGCACGAGCAACACGACCGCAGCCGGGACAACCCGGCCCTGGGTCCAGTAGACGTAGCGGGGCAACTCCAGCAGCCCGGTGAACATGACGGGGTAGGTGAGCAGACCGACCGGTCGTCCCGAGCGCCATCCGGTGTACGCGGTGCCGACGACGAGACCGCACAGGAAGAAGAAGACGAACCCGCCGACGTGGCCGAAGTCGATGAAGGGTGTCGCGAGGCCACCGGGGTTGTTGAACTCCGGGTTGCCGTACTGCGCGAGCACGGTGTTGAGCAGGTCCGACCCACCCTGGTGGGACAGCAGCTCGTAGAGGTTCAGCTGCGAGATGCCGGGTGCGGTCCAGAACGCCTGGATGCTGTCGTACGGGAGACGCCCGGACACCGGGTGGGCGAGCTGGAGCGCGCCGTTGTTGTAGGACGTCGCGTAGTAGCCGGCCAGCCGGTTCACGACGAACTCCGGGAACGACAGAGTGGTCCGGTCGCGGAAGAAGACCCAGCTCCGCGAGTACTCGAACGCGCCGAACACCACGAGCAACGCGGGTACCGCGACGATCGGCACCGCGCCGACCCAGCCACCGTTTCGCCATCGCTGACGCAGGTGGAAGGCACCGATGGCGAGCAGCGGCACCAGCAGCTCGAGGACGGCGAGGCGTTCGGTCAACAGGTAGGCCCGCGCGAGACCGAGCAGGACGACGATCGCGACGCGGCGCAGCAGCCGGGACGAGCTTCCCTCCGTGAGCAGGGTCCCTGCCACGACCACGTAGGCGATACCCACCTGGGTGAGGCTGGTGATCCCCGCGACGGGAGCGAACAGCGTCTTGAGTTGACCGGTGTAGTTGTCGCCGGACACGATCGCCGAGTAGAGCACCGACGGTGTCGCGCCCCGCGCCAGCCCGAGGACGCCCAGCAGCAGGTACCCGGCGACGGTCAGCCAGAAGGCGACCGGTTCGCCGCGACGTAGCGCGTCAGCCGAGGACGCCGGGAGCGCTGGCCACGCCGGCATCGGCCGCGCGACCCGCGCGACCATCGGGACCAGCAGGCCGAGCGTCAGAACAGCAGCCGCGACGAGGAACAACCGCGTGTCGGCGTGCGTCAGCACCTTCGGAGCGCGATAGAAGGTCCGATAGTCGAGATCGGGGATCCGGTCGGCGACGAGCAGGGAAACCGGGATGACCAACAGCACCGCGCCGATCGGGCTGAGCCACCAGACCGGGCGGGGTCGCTGACGCAGCGCCGGGGCCTGCCGCCCGGGCTGCAGCTGCTCCGTCCGCGACCGGGGCGCGAGACCCGGAAGCGTGGTGGTCACCGCGCGGCCGTCGCGCGGTGACGCAGTTCCTTCGGCGGGACGTCACGGAACCCGGCGATGTTGCCGCGCAGCCAGGCGAGGTCGGCCCGGGCCAGAACGCGGTCTCCGCGCGCGGCGCGGACGGCGGCCGCCGCGACCTTGCGCCCGCAGAAGTACGCCAGCTGCGAGCGCGGCAACGACCTCTTACGCCAGAGACGACCTTGACCGCAGCCGTAGCTGAGCATCTTGGCGACGAAGGCCTCGTCCGGGGTGTCGCGGGGCTCGTCCTGGTAGATGAGCAGGTCGGGCAGGTACGGCACGCGGCCGCCCGCCTCGATCACGCGCAGCAGGAGATCGGACTCCTCGCACGCGCCGTACCACCCCGGCGACCCGACGCCCATCCCCTCGTCGAAGTCGCCGACCCGGTCGAGCCAGGACCGACGGAAGAACATGGTGCTCATGATGCTGGTCCGCAGGAAGTTCCGCGCCGTGACGTGGCCCGCCTCGGTCTCCCACCGCAACATCGACGGCCGTCCGTCGCCCGTGACCTGGCGCCCGCACAGCGCCGCGATGTCGGCGTCCGCCGTGAACAGATCCACGACGCGGGCCAGCGTGCCGGCTGGGTACCACGCGTCGTCGTCCGGGTAGGCGATCAGCGGCGCCGCGCTCAGCGCGGTCCCGACGTTGCGACCCCGCGACGCACCGCGCTCGGACGTCGCCGCACGGACGGACATCGACCAGGTGCCCTCGTCGAGGACGCGGGCGCACCGCGAGTCGTCGCTCTGGTCGACGACCACCAGCTCGACCCGCGAATCGAGCCCGCTGGCGTCGACCGACTCGACGAGCCGACGGAACTCCTCGCGCCTGCCGATGGTGCTGACGACCACCGACAGCTCCGGAGCCGTCACGACTGCGAGGCGCGGGTGCGCCCGTCGTCGGCGCGTGCACGTGTGGCGCCGGGTTGACGGGCGGCGGCACGCGTCGCTGCCGGACCAACCGGAACCACGCGTCGCCGGCGGCGAGGCGCCTCGTCGACGTCGACCTGCGGAGGCTCGAACTCGACCCGCAGACCCTGCGAGTCGTCGGCCCTGCGGCCTGAGCGGCGTCGGGACCAGGAGCCGGGCCGATCGTTCAAGATGGCTCCGACGAACCGGCTGCCCTGGGCGTCGAACAGCTCACTGGCCGACACCACATCGGCTGGCCGGGAAACACCGCGCGCCACCACCAGCACGGCCACACCCGGTCCGGCTGCGCAGTCGACGGCGATGTCGGACTCGGACAGTGCCGGCGCGTCGACAACGACCTGCCAGCCCGCCGACGTCGCTCGACGGAGGATGTCCGTCAGCAGCTCGATCCGTTTGGAAGGCAATGGTCCGGCCGCAGCCGCGACCTCGTCGCCGCACGGCAGCACCCACACTCCGGGGATCTCCGACTGCACGGCGTTCTTGATCGCGTCGACCGACCCGGTGGCGAGTCCGTCCGCGGAAACGTCGCTGGCCGCGAGCCCGCTCAGAGAGCGCGAGTCCGAACCGTGCACGAGCTCCGACGCCAGGACGAGCAGCAGCGGGCCGCGTTCGGCCATGCCCGCGGACAGAGACGCCGCCACGTGACTCGCGCCCACTCCGGGCGTGGCCCCCACCACGATGAGCGGGGTCCTCCGGGCGGAGCTACGTCCGGCGAGCCTCGCGGCCAGCAGCCGGCCGGCATTGCTCCGCCACGGGTTCGGACCTCGGGCGGCCCGGCGCTGCCGGGTCGGAAGCACGGGCAGGAGCACGGGGATCCCGAGCGAACTGAGGTCGCCCACCGACCGGACACGGGGGGCGACACGCCGCGTGACGCCCAGGACGGCGAGCCCGACGACCGCACCGAGCAGAGCACCGATGAGGACGGAGGAGGCCGTTCCCGAGAGCGCCCCGGGTGCCGCTGAGCTCGCAGGTGTCAGGACGGAGACCACCTGGTTGATCTGCGTGCGTTCGAGCTGGAGCGCGCTCTGGTCCTGGAGCAACGTCTGGTATTGGGTCTGCAGCGCCGTCTGCGCGGGTGTCACGTTCGTGGAACCAGCGGTGGCGTCGGGCGTCGCCGCCGCCAGCGCGGCCTGCACCGACTTGAGCTGGGTGGCGATCTGGGTGTCACGCCTGGTGAGCGACGCCGTCAGCTGACCGGTGCGCAACGCCGTGTACGCCGTCGCCGTCGCCGTCGCCACCGCCTTGGCGTCGGCCGCGTGCTCGGCGTTCGCGGTGATCTGGACGACATACGTCTGTCCGACCTGGGCCGAGGACACCGATGGTCGCTCGCTCAGACCCAGGGTGGACTGCACCGAGTCGGCGAGCTGCTCGCTGTTGAGGACCACCAACTGGGCCTGGATGAACGAGGTCGCGTCCTGCTGATCGCCCGTGTCCTGGCTCTGGCTGATGGTGCTGTCCGGCAGCACGGACAAGGCCGTGGTGGCCGAGTACGACGGCGGCTGGGCAATGCCGTAGAGCAGGCCGGCCAAGGCGCCGACCACGGCCCCCAGAACGAGTGCAACGCCTGTTCGACGCCAGACACCACGCCCACCGCCGTCGATGCGATCGCTGTCGACGGCCCGCACATCTGATGGCTGAGTCATTCCCAGGTCTCCCGAGTGATCGGTCAGCGGCCGCGGCCACCGAGAACTTCGCGCGCAGTGAGCGCGATGACCTTGATGTCGAGCCACAGCGACCAGTTCGCAATGTAGTAGTTGTCGTAGCGTGAGCGCTCGCGGATCGAGGTGTCACCACGGAGCCCGTTCACTTGCGCCAGACCCGTGAGTCCCACCGGGACCCGGTGACGCGCCCAATACCGCTCATGCTCGGCGCTGAACTTCTCGACGAAGGTCGGCCGTTCCGGACGGGGACCGACCAGGCTCATCTGGCCACGGACGATGTTCCAGAGCTGTGGCAGTTCGTCGATCGACGTCCGTCGGATCAGGTGACCGAACCGACTCACACGTGGATCGTCGGCGATGTTCCAGTTGGTCTGCGACTCCGCCTCGTTGCGGGGCCGCATGCTGCGGAACTTGCAGAGACGGAACGTCGCACCGTCGAGACCGACACGTTCCTGCCAGAAGAGGACGGGTCGACCACTCTCGAGCAGGATCGCTGCGGCGACGATCGCGAGCGGGATCGCAAGAAGCGCAAGCGCGCACACGCTCGTCGCGATGTCGAACGCCCGCTTGACCCACCAGGTGGGACGCAGCGTGGGGTCTGGGCGCAGTCGCAACAGAGGAATGCCCCGGACACGCTCCACATCGGGTCCGTCGCTGTGCAGTTCGAACATCGACGGGACGATCAGGATGTCGCACCCGGTCTGGTGCACGGAGATGACGGTGTCGACGTGTGCCTCGCCCGCCCCGGCGAAAGCCAACACCGCCGTCTGCACGCCGTGGGCGGCGATCGCCTCGGCAAGGCGGTTCATGTCGGCGACCAGCAGAGGCTCGCCGTCGAGCTGGAGTTCAGTCGTGACGTCGGGGTCGGCGAACCCGATCGGGCGGAGCCCGAGCTCAGGGTGGTCGCGCAAGGCGGTCGCCACGGTCCGACCCGTGCGGCCGGCGCCGACGATCAGTGTCCGGCGACCACCGCGGTGGGACCGCCGTCGCCGGCGGGCGACGAAGAAGAAGGCTGTTTCGAACAGCAGTGACAACAACAGGAACGCCCCGGCCCGCGTCAGCGGCTCGGTGCCGCTCAACACCCGGTCGCTCGTCGCGAAGGTGATCGCGAGAGTGACGCCGACACCCGCGAGGACGCTCCCGACTGCGCGCGGTACGTCGTCGAGCACGACGAGGTTGAGGCGCGGGCGGTACAGCCTGACCGCTCCGCGCGCGACAAGCACGGCGAGCGCGAACACGACCGGCCGGATCGCCCCCGGCCCGACCCACCACGCCGACAGACCCAGAGCGAGGACGTCCCCGGCGAACACACCCAGGGGAATCCCCCACGTGCGCTGCACGGGTCGTCGGAACGCGGACCGGCGACCGCTGATCCGCGCTCGTGCGTCCGTGACGGAATGGTGGTCGACCGGGGGCGGCTGGATCGCCGTGCGGCGCCCCGTCACCGGAGTGGCGCGCGGCCGCTTGAACGGGTGGGCGGTGGTCAGTTCGTCAGTCGACAAGACGTTGCCTTAGTGCAGCCAGCCGTTTGTCAAGGGCTCTTTGCCGCGATCGGTGAGGGTCTGGTGGGCGGCGGGGGATGTCTCGCGCGGCGCTGTCACGAGACTGTGTCGATGGGTTCGGTGGCCGACCGGGACCCGGTTTCGTTCTTCCCACAGAATCCGATTTTCTTCACTCAGGGTGTTTCCACAGGATGATGTGTCCGAGCGGCCGGGAATCGTGCCCGGTGGCGGGGCAGGTCATCTAGCGTGAAACCGATGCGATCCGACCGAGCCCGGGGCTTGACGCGGCGCGAGGCCTTCACGGTGCTCGCAGGCGGGGGTGCCGTCGTGGCGCTGGGTGGAACCCTCGGCGCCTGCGGCAGGCCAAACGAGACGACCACGGATGCAACTCCCGCCCGCGCCGTGGACGTCACGACCTTCGGCGCCGTGGGCGACGGCCGCACCGACGACACGGTCGCGGTGCAGCGGGCCTTGGACTCCCTGCCTGAAAAGGGGATCCTGAGCTTTCCTGCGGGCAGGGTGTTCCTCCACGCCGGCGTCCTCAGCATCAACACCGCGGACGTCCGGCTCGTCGGCACCGCAGAGCTGAGAGCCACCGACGAGGAACACTCAGCGGTCAAGGTGGAAGCTCCCGGCGTCACGGTGGAGGGCCTGACTTTCGGCATCGAGAGGAGCACGCGTCGGTGGTCCACGCCTGACCAGCACAAGCTGTTCATCGGCCAGGTCTCGGGCGTCACGGTGCGCGATGTGCGCATCACCGGATCCGCCGCAGCAGGGTTGTTCGCCCTCGGCGCGAGTAACTTTCATTTCGAATCAGTGGCAGTTTTCGACACCCGGGCTGACGGAATCCACATGACCTACGGCGCCCACACCGGCACGGTCGACCACCCCGTGGTCACCCGGAGCGGAGACGACGGTGTCGCGGTGGTGTCGTACCTCGAGGACGGAGCGACCTGCCACGACATCGAGATCATCTCACCGACGATCAGGTCGACAACCGGTGGCCGTGGCGTCAGCGTCGTGGGAGGACACGACATCACCTACCGCGAGATCTCAGTCGATCGGAGCAGCGCAGCCGCCGTCTATCTGGCCTGCGAGGGTGACCCGTCGAACACCTACGAAACCGAACACATCCGCGTCATCAACGGAAAGGTGACCGGCGCCAACACCGACACAGCCATCGACCACGGGGCCGTACTCGTCTACTCGGGCCGAGACGGCGGCACCGTCTCCGACATCCACATCACCGGGCTGTCGGTGTCAGGCACCAGGTCAGACGCCAGCAGACAGATCGGTGTCGTCAGGAACGACCAGAGCGATGACGTGACCGAGGTGACGTTCAGCGATCTGCGGCTCAGTGCGAATCCCAATCCCTATCAGGGCAATGCGCCGGTCTCAGCTGTGGACCTGGAACGAGTGACGGCCGCAGGACGTCCGTTGCTTCATGCAACGGTTTCCTGAGTCGGTCGGTTCCCTCAGGTTCGCAACCTGGCGAAAATCTGCCACGTGAGAGGAAGTTGCGGTGAGCAACCGACGCGCTGGGTACCGTCGGTTTTGCAGCTTCCCACCACCAACGACGTGTGAGTGGTCTGCACATCCCCCGGCGCTCTGCGGTCCTGCCCGGTCATGCCGGACAGGGCTTGGTCCGGCCTGCAGGTTTTCGTCCTCGCTCCGCCGACGGCTCGGAAGCCTTTGTGACAAAGGGGCATCAAGACAACTACGGCGTCGGTCTCGGCTACACGTCGTGAGAAGGCGATACGCACATGACTTCAGAGCTGACCCTCGACACGACGGCGGGCTCGGACGCGGACCGTCCGCGTGCGTCGTGGCCGCGTTCGATTCGCACCACCGCCGACACCGCGAACATCGCTCTCGTTCACGAACGGTTCACCGAGTTCGCCGGATCTGAGCAGGTCGTCGCCCAGCTCGCGCAGATGTGGCCGTCGGCGACGGTCTCGACACCCGTTGTCGATCCGTCGGTGCTGCCGGCGGAGCTGCGCGGGCGCGTGACCGGTACCGCGCTGAGCCGCATGCTGCGGCCGGGCGGCGGGTACGCGCACCTGCTGCCGGCGCTGCCGGTGGCGATGCGGCATCTCGACCTGGGCCGCCCGGACGTCGTGGTGGCAAGTCACCACGCCTTCGCCGACCAGATCGTGCACGCCACGTCAGCGCCCGTGGTGGCCTACGTCCACAGCCCGGCGCGCTGGGTGTGGGATCCGCAGATGCGGGCGGGAGAGATCGGCGGCCGGATCGGCGGGGCCGGGCTCGCCGCATTCGCCGCGGCCTACCGATCCCGCGACCGCGCAGCCGCCCGACAACTGACAACGGTTCTGGCGAACTCACATGCGGTGGCCGCGCGGATCCGCGAGTGGTGGGGGCGCGACGCCGCAGTCGTTCACCCGCCGGTCGACACCGAGTGGTACACGCCCAGCACGTCAGTACCGCGTGAAGACTTCTTCCTACTCGCCGGTCGTCTCGTGCCCTACAAACAACCTGCTCTCGCAGTGCGCGCCGCCAGGAAAGCGGGCGTGCGGTTGGTCGTTGCGGGCGACGGCAGGTCCCGGGCAGAGTGTGAAGCCCTCGCCGGCCCCGGAACCGAGTTCGTGGGGCGTGTGTCCGACTCCGAGCTCCGTTCCCTCTTCCGCCGAGCGAGCGCTGTGCTGATGCCGGGGGTCGAGGACTTCGGCATCGTTCCGGTGGAGGCGCAGGCCTGCGGGACGCCGGTGCTCGCGACCGGTGCCGGCGGTGCCCTCGACTCGGTGATCCCGGGCCGTACCGGACAACTCGTCGAAGCGGGCGACGACGGTCTGCTCGACCGCTGGGCCGCCGCTCTCGCCGGATTCGAGCCGTCGCAGTACGACCCGGCCGTGATCCGTCGTCATGCCGAGGGTTTCTCCCGCGAGGTGTTCCGTCAGCGCATGGACGAGCAGGTCACCGCGGTGCTCGGTGGCTCTCGGACGACGGTCGGCCACGCCGCGTGAGACACCGTTGAGGAGTGGAGACGCGCACGCGATCAGCTCCGCGGCGAGCGCGGGCCTGACGGCCCGCGGGCCGGAAGCGGCCCTGCCGGCCCCTGGCCGGCTTCCGCACCGCGGCGGGACCCCACGCGCAGTGGATGTTGCCGACCGCCGTCGGCGCCGTCTGGTCCGTACCTGACCCATTCAACCCGCGGAGGCACGATGCTCCTGAAGCCCTCGGCGTCAACGGTCCGATCGATACTGATCGTGTTCGGCGTGGTCGCGGTGACCACGACAGGATCGGTGATCGCCACCTCGGTCCCCGCCTCTGCGGACGCCACAGCAGCTGTGGTGAGGAGTGCGCACTTCTCGCCCGACACCGCGGGTGTCGACGTCTACCTCTCGCCCTTCTCCGGCGGATCGACGACGCTGTGGGTCTCGAACGAGCGGTACGGATCGATCAGCCCTTACCACCGCATCGCACCGGGGGCCTACGTGGTGTCGATGCGCCCGCACGACGCACCGGCGTCGTCCACGCCGTCTCTGACCTGGACGCTGAACGCCAAGGCCGGATCGGCCTACACGGCTGCGGCCATCGGGATGAGCTCCAGTTTGCAGGCCGTCGTCCTCACCGATGACCTCACTGCGCCGGCCCCAGGGACCGGTCGGGTCCGGGTGGTCCAGGCTGCGAGCTCCGCGCCGTCGGTGTCGGTCGAGGCGAACGGTGGCGTCATCCTGGCCGACGACCTGTCCTTCGGCTCGACATCGGGCTACAAGACAGTTCCGACCGGCAGGTGGGATGTGCGCGCGACACCGAAGTCCGGGTCCGCCACCCCCGTCACGAGTTCAGTGGCCGTCCCGGCGGGCAGTTCGTCGACCGTTGTCGTCCTCGACAAGGGCACGGGGGCGCTCGAGCTCACGAGTGTGCAGGACTCGGCATCGTCCGGCACGATGCCGGTCGGATCGGTCGATGCCGGAGGTGGCGGGACGGCGACCGTGTTCGCGGGTTCGACCACGACGTCCTGGTCGCCAGCGGCCGAGTGGGCCGTCGCCGCGGGACTTGCTCTCATGGTGACCGCCGGCGGCTTCGCGCTGACGCGTCGGCGTCGCGCCCAGCTGACGCACGCTCGTCCCGCTCCGTGATCTCAGGTCGGTGGTCCGTGGGTGGAGACGATGAGCAGCTCATCCTGACCGCGGTCCTCGCCGCCTGATCAGACGCGGCCGCGCCGTACACGGACCCACGAAGCCGGATCGCCCGCAGGTCCGACTTGCGGATCTGATCCGGGGAGCTCAGTGTTCATCTGATCGAGCAGTGCCTCCCCCGACCGATCCCGCTGCCCCCGCAGCAAAATCCCCCCAGGATCGACATGTTCGTCTCCCGCTTCGCCCGTGCGCGCGTCGCGGCCGTGCTGTGTGCTGCCACCGTCGTGAGCTGCAGTGCGGTCGCTGTCGCCGCCCCGTCGTGGAATTCTGCCGATGCCCCCTCCGCCGGCGTCGCAGCGGGCAGCGCGTATCCGAGCGGTGCCATTGCATTCGGCACCGCCGCAACACCGACGTCCGACCCCGATCCGCCGCCTCCCTCGAGCTCCCCCGCGCCGCCACAGCAGGGTCCCGCATCGCGCCCCGAGGACTTCGGTGCGAGAGGCGACGGGGTCACCGATGACAGCGACGCACTCCAGCGTGCGTTCGATGCGGTGCCGGACGGGGGAACGGTGGAGCTCACCGCAGGACGTACCTACGTCCACACCCGGGTGCTGCACCTCCGCGTGCCGGGTCTGCGCGTGGTCGGGTCCGGCACGTTGCTCGCCACGGCCGAGTCGACCTCCTCAGTGTGGATCGAGGCCGATGACGTCCTGGTCGACGGTGTCGTCGTCAAGACGGCAGCGACGAGTCAGCGCTGGGACGCCTGGGAACAGATGGGTCTGCGCATCGTCGGACATCGAGGCGTCGTACTGCGTTCCGTGACGGTGGACGGGTCGGCGGCCGCCGGCATCTACGTCGGCAACGGCGCGACGGCGTTCGTGCTCGACCACGTCACGGTGCGGAACACACGAGCCGACGGCATCCACATGACCGGCGGCGCGAACAACGGGACGTTGGTGTCACCGACGGTCAGCAACAGCGGCGACGCCGTCGTCTCGTACTCCCAGGACGGACCGCCGTGTCACGACATCACCGTCACCGGGCCGACGGTGCTCGGAACGGCCTGGGGCCGTGGGCTGTCTGTCGTCGGCGGCACTCGGATCACGGAGACCGACATCGACGTCCGGAACACGTCGGCCGCCGGGGTGTACATCGCGAGTGAGGGGGCGCCCTGGTTCACCGCCGCACCGCAGCAGGTCCTGATCAGCGGCGGCTCGATCACCGGTGCCAACACGGCCACCGCGGTCGATCACGGTGCCGTCCTGGTGCTGAGCGGGCGGGCCGGCATCGTGCCGGACACCGTCAGCGTGGTGGATCTCGGCATCAGCGGCACGCGCACCACAGCGAGTCGCAACCTCGGGGTCATCACCTACGGCGACGCACCCTCGGGCGTGCTGTTCTCTGCCATCGCCATCAGTGGAGGGCCACGCGCCGCGTACCAGGGGAACACACCTTCCTCCGCGTACCGGTTGGTCGGCGTGACACATGACGGTGTGGCGGTGCCGGTCGGCGGGTGAGCGTCCGCCTGCCCACAGCTGCGACGACGGAGTCGACCTCATCCGGCGCCAGAGAGGAATCGTCAGCCTGCGGTGCGGATTCGGAACCGTCCTCGACGAACAGCCCGGTGCGCAAGCGGCAATGCCGGTGACGTCGAGTTCGTCGTACACCTTGCCTCAGTTGGTTTCTCGAACCTGGTCTGCGCGTTGTTCAGACGGAGCGGGCGGTCACCGGCACCGGGCACTGGTGCGACGCGACGGAGGCGGAAGCCCGCGAGCCGACACCCGTCGGCGCACCGTCGAGGATCGGCCACACGCCGGAGAATCGCGAGGTCCGGTCTCCTACCGGCGCATCGGCTTCTCGTCCAGGGCTCGCCGGTCTCGCCTGCCCTCGTGGTCGGCCCCGGTCACGAACGTCTGCACCAACCGGGCGGTGCGTTCGTCGGGTCGAGCCGGGTGTCCCCGTACCAGGCCCGAGGTGAACATCCACCATGCCTTCAATCCCGACCAAGCAGTGCCCGCGTCGGCGCGTCGCCACGCGTAGCACTCCGCGATCGCCGTCCGGATCAACCACCGAGCGCTCAACCGGCGCCACACCCGGCGACTCTCACGACGCTGAGCGGGGGTGTTGTCCGGCGACCGCCACGTCTTCCATCGCACGAACATCGTGTAATACGCCACGCGCTCGGACCGCTTGGTGATGTTGGCGTCGTGCTGGCGGTACCAGGCCACCTGTCGGTCGACCGGCAGGAACGGACCGCGGCGGCTCATCCGCAGGTAGAGGTCCCAGTCCTGGAGCTGCCGCAACTGCGGATCGAAACCGTTGACGCGCTCGAACACATCACGCCGGTGCAGTACCACGCTGGAGGGCCACAACGTCCCCGAGATCACCAGCGACGCGAAGGTGTACGGCTGGTCCGAGCCGAGTCCCTCGAGGTCGAGACGCCCCATCCGGCGGCGGTCACGCTGCCGCATCGGGTGCAGCCCCTGCAGGACGGGGTGACCGGCGCCGTCCATGTACTCCGCGAGGCCGTAGGCACCGACGGCGTCCGCGGAGCCGGCGAGGTTCGCCAACAGCACCGCGAGGCTGTCCGGTAACCAGATGTCGTCGGCATCGAGGAACGCGACGTACTCGACTGCGTCGGATGCTACGGCCACGCCGGCGTTCCGAGCACGAGACGATCCCCCGTTCGCCTGCGAGATGAGGCGGAAGCGGTGGTCGGCTGCCGCGTGACGACGAGCGATGGCTGCCGTGTCGTCGCTCGAACCGTCGTCGACGACGATGCACTCCCACTGCCGGTAAGTCTGGGCAGCGAGGGAGCGCAGGGCCTCGGAAAGGTAGGCGCCGGCATTGAAAGACGGAACGACGACGCAGATCAACGGCCGCTCGACGGGTGTCTCGTCGGCGGCCTCGACCGGTGTCGGCACAGGCACAACGGTGTTCACAGGATCTCCGGAGATGGCCGGTTCCCTCAGAGGTCACGACCTGGGTTCGCGAACCCGCCTCGAGGGTGCAAGCGGGACGGCGCGGGCTTGCCTGTCGTAGTGGCCTTACCCCGAGGCTTCTCCTGCGTCACGCGCATGCGGAATCCACCACGCGCCGGGAAGGCCACTTGCGACGCCGCAAAGCAGGTGGGACGCTCCGGCCGTCCGCCGGGTGCTGGGTTCCTGCTCGGCCCGGACGTCTCGTCGGGCCCGCGCGGCGACGCGCCGGAGCCCGCCTACGCTGCCCGACATGATCGAGACCAGTGAGGACGTGCTCGGAGCCATCGACGACCTCAGCACGCGACACACCACGCCGACGACCCGCGAGGTCTCCGACTGGGTCACAGGTAAACGGGCGTTGCGCGGCGAGATCGACCGCGGCCCGGCCCCGTGGTTCGGGTTGGAGCCCGTGTTCCGCGGTCTGGCGGCGGAGGGCCTCATTGACATCGACGACTCGACAGGGTCGGCACGCCCGTGGGCGAGCGCCGGCACCACCCCGAACCTCGAGGTCCCCCGGGTGCGACTCACGGACGAGGGGCGCCGCACCCTCGCGGGCTGAGGG
>CAXUNA010000002.1:24288-49930 GCA_964252095.1 uncultured Jatrophihabitans sp.
CCCCGCCCCCCCCCCCCCCCCCCCGGCGCGCCCCCCGGGGCCCCCCCCCCGCGGGGGGGGCCCCCCCCCGGGGGGGGGGGGGGGGGGGGCGCCCCACGGTGGTGGACTGGCGCGTCGGACGATGCTGAGCACGACGTCACCGCGTTCGCCCCGAGGTCGACGACGGCGCCGCCCCGGCGCACCGGCTGGTTGCCGGCATGCGACACCGCGATGTGGGGTCGCTACCGCGGGTCGCCGGCGCGGGCCAGTGGCACCCGCGGGCCGGACTGGCTACCGTTTTGAACGTGCTCAACGGGCAGCCCGCCGTGGTCGGCGAGGCGCATGAGAGGGAACTCGTCGAGAGTCGGGGCGCTGGAACTGCAGGCCCGGGCGGATCGGCAGGACATCGAGAGTCTGCATCGTGCGCCGAGAGGTCCACCCGCGCAGAATTAGGCGGTACCCGGACCGGCCACCGCCCGCACCGCGTTGGTCTCGATTCACCCGTCGGTGCGCACCGGCAACAGCCGCACCGTCAAACCCGCAGCACGGGCAGCATCCGCCAGTTCGAACAACCCGGTACGCGTGTTTTGGGGCATGAGCCAGGGAAGTGACCACCCGACAATCGTGCCCTCGACCCCCACCCGATCGAGCAACGGCGACCAGACCATTCTCAGGCCACGCCATCCCAGTCGGGATCACTGAACGGGCACATCGCAGTGCACGGCAGTTGCTAGGCGCACCGAGAAGGGCTCCGACGACAACCCTCCACGGCGAACCGGACCTATGGTCACGCCGTGTCGACGCTTCGCCTCGAGACCCGGATCGACGCAGCCGCCGCCTGCTTCGCCTTCTCATTGACCGTCGACGCGTACACCTCGTCGATGGGGGAACCCAGTGGGCAAGCCGTCGACGGGGTCACCGAATGACAGCTGAGCCAGGTTGACTGGGTGCTGGCAGGCATGGCACTGCGGCCTGCCGTCCGGATGACCGTCGGCGTGACCCAGTGGACGCTCGCATCGGTCCGCCGATGAGCAATTGCGTGGACCGTTTGTGTTGTGGCGGCGCGGGCACCTGTTCACCGAGCACGACGACGCCACGGTGATGGTCGACCGGATTCAGTTCCGTTCGCCCTTGGGGCCGGCCGGGGCGCTCATCGACTGAACCGTGCTCGGCAGGTACATGACCAGGATTGTCGAGCACCGCAACTTGAGGCTGCAGACCACCCTCGAGTCCGAGCCGCCGGTTTCGATGCAGTGACCACCCGGTGCCGTCTGAACGTATTGCACACGGAATCGTGTGGCGAAACCGTCGCGGTGAGGGTCGGCACGCAGGCCGTGTCGAGCCTCGCGTGGCGCGTCGTACCGGCGGGTCGCCGGGTTCACAGCAGGTCGAGCAGGACCTCGGCCGCGGTGGTGCGTTCCAGGATCACGTGTCCGCCGATCCTCGTCGCGGTAATCAGCCCGGCCGCCTGCAGGCGCTGAGAGTGGTGACTCAGAGTGCTCGGCGCGTACCCGGTGACGCTTGCCAGTTCGCCCATCGTGCGTGGGCCGTTCAGCGCGAGCAGCAGCGCGGCGCGTGCCGGCCCGAGGAGTGCAGTGATGTGGCCCGTCGATGACGAACCCCCGCGCGCGCTCAGTTGCGGGGCAGGGGAAACACCGTAGGCGACGCTGATGTTGTCGTGTCGGTCCAGGACGAGATGACCTGCCGGCGGTCCGACCTGCGGGGTGATGACGACGTCGCCGGTGAACTCCATGGAGAAATCGCGCTGATACGGCGCCTGCAGGTCACATTCGGTCATGGCCAGCTGGTCCGAGACCGAATTGACGAAGGCCTGGACCCCCGCGGCGGCCGATGCGACGCTCGCGATGCGCGCCTGTTCGGCGTCCAGACGTGGACTACCGCTGCGCCACACGGCATCGATGACGGGACCTGCCCTGACCAATGCCACGGCCAGCGCCCGGAACCATGGGCGGGGGTTCTGCAGGACCGCCGTCCACTGGTCCGACAAGTCGTCGCCGAACGCCTCGAGCAGCGCCTGTTCGAGCAGGGCGTCGTCGCTGTCGGCCAACTCGTCCGCGCATGCCGCCACCCACTGGGCGCCGTCATCGACGTCTGGGACGACCACGGTCGCGCAGAACTCGCCGTGTCGACCGGTGAGCAGGCGGTAGGCCGCCCGCCCCTGCTGACCCATGGCGACGATGAGTTCAGCGCGGAGACGGCTAGGGAGCAGGCCAGCTTCGTCGGACACCGCCCGGCGAAGCAGACCGTCGGCGGTGAGCGCCGGCCTGCGGAGAAACCTGACGCGTGTCAGGTCGTGTCCAGCGAGGCTGGCGAACAGCGTCGGGCCGGGCAGCAGCGACTTCGATGCGGTGCTCACGGGTCCTCTGGCCAAGTCGTCGAGGTGCAGGGCAGTTGACGACGATAAGCGCTCTTCGTCAGGCCCGGCCCGATTTCGAAGATCTTCGAAGTCGGGTGCGCCGCCCGCGGTGGCGGTGGATTCTTCGCGCCGAGGACGGTCGCGTCGGCACCGAAAAATCGGGATGACCCCGCGATCTGGTCGTCGAGGAAGGAGGGTGAAGTGATCGTTCTGGGTCGTTGCACCCATTGCGGAAGGTGGCTCGGCGAGGAGACCGCGGATGCGGTCGAAGGAGTGCTGCACGATCGGTCGTTGGCATTCGGTCGCGTCCCGGGTCCGGCCGCCGACAACTTGAGTCTCGTCTTGGTCTTCTTCGAAGCCTGTGGAGTGGACTGGAGACGCTCGCCGTGGGGAGTCGACCCGTCGCGGAGCGCCCTTCCCGCCCTCGATGCCGTCGAACCGCGGAGCATGCGGCTCGACGGGTCCTTCCTGTCGTGGTTCGGCTCCGTGCTCTTCACGGTGATCGCTGCCGGCACCGCAGGTGTAGACGCGGGAACCCGACCCGGTGATGTCACGGCGGAACCATGGTCGGTTGACGACCGAGGTTGCATCCGGCTGGCGTTGGTCGAGGTGCTGTTCGACCTGGCCCTCAGCGACGACCGCCCGCTCGCTCAACTGCGAGCACTCGACCGCGCCGTGGCCGACGCGGCTCATGGTCCGGCACACCTGGGGTCTCCACGCGCACCTCGGTCCATCCGGTCGCAGGTGCTGCGGACGGCGTTGTGACGAACACACCGTTGTCACTCGAACCCGACTTCGACCCGTCCGCCGTGCTCGACGCGGCTAACAACCTCGACCTCGACGCGTTCAGGTCGTTTCTCGCCGACGACGTCCTCTTCGATCCGGCGACGCCCAGCCCGTTCAGGGGAAGCGGTGCCGTGCGGTCCGCGGTCGACAGGTTCTTCCTCAGCATCCGTGCACAACAGCACATCGTCACACTGCAGCTTCGAGACCCGATGAACATCGTTGTGGTCAGGACGTCATCTGCACCCGTCGTGACGGCACCGACGTCTTCCGCAGGACTCCGGCAGGCCCATCAACAGCGCGTACATCGTGGGCATGCCGATGAGGTTGGATACCCGGCGGCGCGTGATCGCGTTGAGGGTGACCTGAGGGCTGTACCGCCGTCGCAGAGCGACCTGACCGGCCACCACCATCGAGGCCGCGACGGTGCGAGTCACGCAACGACGTGGTTACGGGGTATGTGGCCATGGTGTCGTCGTCGCCGGGCTGACGGCGGGGCTGAGGTTCCGGCAGGGGTTGAGACGGGCACGCGCTGCGGGGGTTGCGCGCGACGGTTTCGATGCCCTGCCGGGCCGTGTCAGCCGGGGTCTGACTGGACGGCGGGCCGCTCGAAACTCCCCACAGTCGGACGTGTACGTCGTCCCGAGCGGACCCGGGACCGACCTTAGATCAAGTCCACGTCGCACTGCACCACGTGGACGGATCCGAGCGGTCCGAGAGTGACGCGCTGCGGGATCGTGACGCTTCCCTGCCGGATGAGCAGGCCCAGGTCGGCGGAACTGAGCCGCACCCGCACCGTCACCCCTTGGTCGTCCGCCCGTGCTGCGGTGCTGCTCAGGGTCTCGTCGAACATGGCGACGGCCTCTCGTCGGAGGGTCTCGGCTGACAGTTCAACCGGGGCCCCTCCGACGCGATCATCCTCCGATCCGACGCTGTGTGCGTCGCAGCTGCGGGAAACTTCGGGCGGCAGGCGAATCATCGGCGCTCGCCTGCACCGTCTGCGCAACCCCGCCTGGGTCTTGCTCGCGGCCCCCACCCGGGATGAGTCCGGTGTCAACGACCTCGGCAGCGATGTCGCGAACCTTGCGGTTCGCGTCCTGGCTAGCCGCAACCAGCACCGCGAACGCGTCAGCCTCCGGGAGCTTGGCCGCCGCCATGACGATGCCGACGGCGGCGCCGATCGTGCGAGCGTTCTCCAACGCGGTGTGGAGGTGCTCCATCTCAGCGCGGTCCCGTTCAGCCTGCGCTTCCAGCTCTGCGATCCTTCGCGATGGGACGGCGGTCCGATCCGGCGTGGGCTGCACCATGACTGCGGATCGTACGGCTCAGCCTTACACCGTAAGACGCCCGCCGACCCGCCTCGTCCTGGCGGGAACCTGACGCTGACGCCGCACGAACCAGAGATGTGACATCACCTCGGTCGGTTGCCGTCGACCCGCTCACGGTCAGCGCCCTGCGCGCCCTCGCCGACGGTGCCACCGACCGACAGGTCGCACAGCGCGTCCATGTCTCGCGGCGCAGCGAGCAGCGTGTCGTCGAGACGTTCAAGGCAGCGGTGGGCACCCGCACACGGATCGCGGCCGGGGCAGCCGCGTGTCGGCTCGGCCTGCTCGACGGCGCCGCAGCTGCCCAGCGGCCGCGGTGGAGCGACCGTGGCTGACGCAGACACGTTCGCTCGGCCGTACCTGTTCGTCGACGTCCACCAGCCCGCAACGTCTGCGGCCGTGGCGCAGTTGCTCGAAGCCGTGGCGGCAGCCCTGCGGGCACACGGAGAGGTCATCGTGCAACACGTCGCCTTCGAGGCCGGTGACCGCGCGGCCGACGCGTCGATTTCGCTGTCCGTCTACTACGACCGGGTCGAACGTCGTCGGACCGCCCGCGACTGACAGCGGCTGCCGGCCCATCGGCTTTCGCGTGGCTCCGGCCGGGTGTCTCGAATGCGACGCCGCGGCGAGCGATTCCGTGCGACGAATCTGACCCGAGTGCGGAGGAGGAATCTTCCCGGCGGCTGTTGGGCATGGCACGATCAATCGCGTGTTCACGCGTCTCGTGCGGCCGCGCGTCGCAGCGGCGTTCGACGCCGTGGGCCGGGGTGACATACCGGCCTTGGCGGACGGCCTAGCACCGCATGTCCACCACAGGTTCGGCGGCAATCACGCGCTCGGCGGCGAACGTCACGACCGCGGGGCGGTCGTCGCATGGGCTCAGCGGTTACACCGACTGTTCCCGCAGATCAACTTCGAGTTCGATCGCATCGTGGCGACCGGCCCGCCGTGGTCGCTGATCGTCACCGTCGAGTGGCGTGCGCACGTAACCCCAGTGATCGGCGAGCCCTACCTCAACCTCGGTGCCCACGTCATCCGTCTACGCGGACGGCGCGTCGTCGAGTTGCACGCCTACGAAGACTGTCAAGCCGTGACGACAGCGCTCGATGTCATGGCCGCGGCAGGAATCGACGAAGCGTCAGCCGTTCCCATCACCACTGCGGTCTGACTGACGCAGTGACCTCGACGAACGCCCTGAGGCTGCGAGCCGCGCGACGTACAAGCCTCCGCCGGCTGCCAGTGTTCGTGACCTCGCGGGATCTGGCGTCGCGCTTCTCATGGAAAGACACCACTCACGCCTCTCGAGGGCAACAGCGGCTCAGCGAGGATCACCACTCCGACTCGTCGCAGAAGAGGATCGCATCTGCGAGACGGGCCGGCCGGGCAGTCCCGGAAGCCGTCTGAAGTTGTCGGCAGCGGCGACCTCGCAGGGGTGGGCGGCTAGTTCGACGGTACGGCGACGAGAGTGTTCCCCAGCTCGTCGCAGGTCACTGCGAGCTCCCGGGGCATCGGGCCGGTCTCGTAGTCCGCAGTGTCGTAGATCGTCATCCCTTCCACCGGGTCGAGATTCCTGGGGGCATTCGGCCCGACCATGACGGAGCCACCCGCGGGGTCCACCTGCACGTTCGACGCGGTCGCGCTGCCGACGTTGCGCAGCACGTACTGCCCGTTGCCCGCGCGCTCGATGTTCCAGCGTGGCGCCAGCTTGGGCGCCTCCTCCAACCGCCTGAACTGGCCGATCTGGCGCCCGGGCGTTCGGGCCTTGGCCATCTCGGCAAGGCTCGTGGCGATGTCTCCAAGGGATCGGCCCATATCGTCGGCCGTCTGTTGGGCGTGCACTGCCCGCGCATCCGCAGCGGCCGCTGACTTCTGCGCGCGCCGGTCGACGACCACCGAGTAGACGATCGGCGCCAGGATCGCAACGATCGAGATGACCAGCGTCGCCCATTCCACGACGTCAGCGTTCCACGGGTGTCTGACAGTTCGACGTCACCGGCACGCATCAACGCGTCAGCTACTACGCCTGTCCGCTCGGGCCCGCTCTGCGACGGGTCTAAACAACGGATCCGCTTCGGCGACGTCTCGTTGGCGGATCCCTAGCCGCACCGTCTCGCACCACGCCAACGGCGACAGCGCACCCTCGTATAGCCGCAGCAGGAGTCAGCCAAGGGTGCAGGCAGCCCGACCCACCACGCCGGCTGCCTCCTTGGATCCGACGACGGTGAACTGGTGCCCGTCGCGGTGCATGCCGGCCGCTGTCGCAACGGTGCCCGTCGGGGTACACCGGTGGCCGTCCCTGGCCGCCAACGAGGGTCCGGGCGGTCACCCCCCGGCCGGTCAGATGAGGATGACGTCGCAGCAGCTGACGTGAACGGACCCGACGGGGCCGGGGACGGGGCGCTGCGGGATGGCGATGGCGGCGTAGCGGATCGAGTCGCGCAGGTCGTCGGAGTCGAGCCGGACGGTCACCTCGACGCCTCGGTCGTCGGCGCGGGCATCAGCGCTGCGCGTTGGGTCGGTCCCCGGAGATGACCTCCCGGTGCGGGTGCTTCTGATCGACTCCGGGCCGCGGCCTGACCCGACACCGTGGGGGTGCGCCTCGGATGCATCCAAACCGCTTATGTCCACCCGGGATTCCCCGTGGCGCGCAGCTCACGTCCCCAGGTACGGCGTCCCCGGCGATGTCGTCTAACTCTGCGACACCGCAGCCTCTGCCGTGAGAACCGATGGGCTGTGGCGCGGCGGTTGGCGTGCGCTACGGTAGCGGCGCTGAGCCACCAGCCGGTCCGAGGCACCTCACCCCCACCCACGGGTGGCGTGCGGGCGTCAGCCCATGTCGGACACCCCGGGTACGCGCCAGACGAGGTGCGCCCCATGGAACCGCGTGATCCACGTCCGTCGCCGGCTGAATCCCTGCTCGCGTACCTCACCGCGGACGGTTGGAACCGCCAGTTGGCGGTCGGAAGTCACGGTGCCGGCGCTGCTAGCCCGACGGTGCAGTCAATCGTCGCCGAGGCCGCCGACGACGTCCTCGGCGCGTTCCTCACCAACGCGTCCGGCCAGGTCGGAGCGCGGTTCGTGCCGGCGGCCCACAGCGCCGACTGCGACGGCGACCCCGGCTGCGTGGCCTTGGGACCCGTCCTGGGGCTCGCCGACCATCTCGCGGGCCACCTGCACCGTCTGCGCCAGCCCGGAGAGCGGGTGCTCGGCGACCGGGTACCGGCACAGGCACCGGGCCCTGCAGATTCGCTGCCGGCCGCGGCCGCGTTGATCGCCGCGGTCGTCACCCGGGACCTGCTGGAGGTGGGGCTCGCGCATGCCCGCCACGACAACGAGCACCTGCACCTGGCGTTGGACAGCAACCGCACCATCGGCGTCGCGATGGGGGTGCTGATGGCGACCCGTCAGGTCGACCGGGAAGCGGCGTTCACCATGCTGCGGACCGCCAGTCAGCACCAGAACCGCCCCATCCGGGAAATCGCCGCCGATGTCGAGTACCTGGGGGCCATCCCCGACCGGTGAGCCGCCGGCTGAGCCGTGCGGACCCGTTCAGCAGCCGGGCTCGTTTCAGACGTACGACATGGGCGTCACCGCCGCGCAGGGGCGAAGCGGCGGTGCGGGCCGGTGGGCGGGAACATCACCGGGCCGCGGCGGCGCAGTTCGGCGACGAGGTCGTCCACCATGCGACCGGCCGGGCGCTCACCGACCACCCGGGAGCTGCCAGGTACGCCCCGCCGGATGTCGAACCGGCGGCTACGGACGTGGATGCCGGTGCGGAACACCGGCGCCGGCTGCAGGTCGACACCGACCAGCACCGAGCCGATCACAGCACGCCCGAGCAACGCACTGCCCAGCAGCGGACGCGACACCGCCACCGTGAGGCCGCGGCGTGGTTGGTGGTCGACCACCACGACGGTGACCACCCGTCGGCGCCGTCCGGCCCGGTAGTCGATCCGAGCTCCAGGTGCGGGCCACGCCGGCGTGCCGGCAGCGGGCACCGTGCCGGCGTCGGCGTGGCTGAGCCACGACGGAACTGCGGCGGCGTCGGCAAGCAGTTCCCACACCGTCTCGGGCCGGTCCTCGAGCAGTCGGATCACCACCGCAGGTGTCCTCGGCAGGTCGGGCTAGGTGGGCATGATGGGTCTGGCACTTGCCCGGTCGCGGCCGTCCGATGGCTCACGGGTGTTGCGGCGGCCGGGCGCCGTCGGGCGACCCGGACAACAGGGTGGACAGGCCGGCGACGGCGAAGACCCGACCAACGCGCGGGCTCGGGTGCTGAACGATGAGGCGCCAACCGCTGCGCTGCAGCTTGTTCGACAGCGCCACCAACGCTCCGAGACCGGATGCGTCGATGAAGCGCAGCGCCTGCAGATCGACGGTGACGTCGCCGGGCCGGCCGACCGTCAGTGACGCCGCTGCCACTTCGAAGGGGCCCAGCGCGGCCATGTCCATCTCACCGGCCAGCGCCAGCACCCGGGCCCGCGGGTCGACCGCCGAGTCGAACACCGGCGACCAGCGCGCGGCCACCGCCATCGGGGGCGGGTCGGGGCGCGGCCGGCGGGTCGCGATCCGGCGCGTCAACAGCGACAGCGCTCCGGTTGCGACGCGGCGCAGCGTCGGCGCTGTTCGCGGTCGCGGGTCACGGTGGCGCGGCCACGCACGCCGAGTCGGGGTTGCAGATCGGGCTGCGGCCGAGTCGACCGCGCCGGGCGGGAACGCGAGCAGGGTGTCGCGGTGGGGGTTCATGGGCTGACCTGACGGTAGGGACCGAGATGTTCGGCTCGGGCCTTGCGACGGCTCACGGCATCGTCAGACAACCCGGGACTGATGCCGCGCCGGACCGGCTGTGTCTCAGCCGGCCCTGACCCTACGCGCATCCGCGCCTGATTTGAACCCGTTCAAGCTGTGCTGTCCGGGTGGGCAGGCGGGCACGTGAGTCAGCCGGGTGTGGACTCGGGGCCGGCCAGGACGCCGGTGTCGACGACGTCGCGGGCGATCTCGAACAGCTTTCGGTTCCGATCCTGCGAGGCGACACGCAGCAGCGTGAACGCCTCGTCCTCGGTCGCCGGCTGCGTTGCCATCAGCACACCCATCGCCATGCCGATGACACGGCTGTTGCCCAGCGCACGCTCGAGGTTGACCGCATGCTCCCGCCGGACGACCCCAGTGACCGCGAGCGCTCCGATGGCAGCCATCACCATCGCGATGGTCTCCGCGGCCTCGTCGAAGGCGTCCAACTGCCGGCTGTACAGGTTGAGGCTGGCCCGTACTCCGCTGTCGTCGTCGAAGACCATCCGGGTCGACAGCATGCTCGCGGCGCCGGCCGCCGCTGGGCCGAACCGCGGCCACCGGAGGTCGTTCGCCAGATCGGGGACCAGCAGCATCGCGGCATCGTCCACGGCCGCGTCGATGCACGGACCGCTGCCGAGCTCGTACTGCTTGCGGTCGTTGATGGTGGCGTCGGGGTGAGTGGGGCCGAGGGTCTGGAAGCCGTGCTCACGGACCCGGGTGATGCTGCCGTACGAGGCGCCGGGGATTGACTCGACGGCGATGGCGGTGACCGCGCCGAGGGCGCCGTCAAGGTTGGTCTGTTCGGTGACGCGGGCGGCGAGCTCGGTGTACAGGGCTACCAGGTCACGAGGCGTGCTCACGCCGTCACCACAACGTGGACCCGTACGGGTGCCGAGGCGGGCCTTGCGGGGTTGGGGGGCACGGCTCGCCTCGATCGCGGATGCACCTGGCTGCCCGGTCTCGTGCTGAGCAGTTGCAGGTGTCGTTCGAAGCGGTGGGCTTGGCCTCTGCTGACCACGGTAGCCGTGTTCCGGACCAGCGCCCTTCGACCTCGGGGCCCATTCGAGCTCTGAGCCTGGCCGGGAAGGGCGCGAACGGCGCCGCGCAAGTGGTCGGAGATCGACGGCACATCTCGGCGTAAGCGACGCGGGCGTTCTCGTCGATCACAATGTGCACGAACGCTTTGTCCAGCCACGGTCCGCGGGTGGCGCAGCGGGGTGCGCCGGTGCGGGCAACGGTCGCCAAGCCGTTGCAGTCGCCTTGTTGCCTTCCGACGAAACGCCAGCCGCCGCCGCCGAGAATGTTGCCGAACGCGGTGACGTCGACGTGGATCGGCGAGCCGGGGTCGTCGTGCTCGTAGCGGCGGATCGGCTCGCCGGTGACCCGGTCGATGCGTGCGAGCCGGTTGATCGGACAGCGGACCAATACCGCGTGGACGGTCGAAGCCGGCAGCTCGAGCCGCCCGCCGATCTGCAACCGGCCCAAGCCGGTGACGCCACCGCAACCGCACGATCGCCTCGACCGCCGGCCGCGGTGTCTTGGTCGGCACCGACCGCGGCCGGGAGCTGCGGTCATGCCATCCCGGCCGCCCTCGGTGCGGTAGCGGTCGGCCCCCACTCGCGGGCGGTGCGCGGGGCGACCATGAACGTCTTTGCAGCGGTCGAGCAGATCCAGCCGTCGTCGACGATCAGGCGGACCCGCCGCAGCCGGGACACGTGGGCCAGGCAGCGTTAGCTCGGGATACGGGGGCCTCAGGTCGGTGAAGCGGTTCCGAGATAGCTCCACTTCACAACCGGAGGTCCTCGCCGGTCTCGACAACAGGCCGACATCAGCTCAACCGGAGCGAATCCCTGGACATCGCAGTTAGCGAACCGTGGGGTTCACGTTAGGGTGCTGGTTGGCGGTACGGCTGCGCCATCCCCCGAGCTCAGCCGTACCGCCCCGAAATCCTGAGTCGGACGAGTTTGACCGGTCAGGTAGCGGGTACACAGTCGGCGTCGCGCTCCATCGGGGGATGAGCGCGGCACACGGGGGATCGCTGGTTCGGCCACACTGCCGACGGCCTTCCGCATCGCCACCCCGCCCGGACCTGTCACCGGAGTACCTGTTCGGGCGGGGTGCGCGTTACTGCGCAAGCACCACCCTGTACTGCAACGCAGTGCTGAGATCGCCCCGGTCGACCCTTCCTGACGTCACCCCGGGCGCCATCGACGGCGCTCCGGGCACGGGCAGCGTGATCCGGGGCTTCGAGTCGCCGTTCGGTGCGGGCGGGAACAGCCGGTCGGCGCCGACGTGCGGGCGGCCCATGAACCAGGCGAGGATCTGCTGCGGGAAGTGGTGAAGTCGAGCCCCGCCGAGACGGTAGAACGCTCCAGTGACAGTCTACGGACTCTCTGGTTGTCGAATGCCCCCTGGCTTCGTGACGCCAGCCTGGGCTCTCGTACTTTTGGGGGTCGTGAGGGAGTCGACCACCGGCAGGGTCAGGACGGTGTTGCGGGCCGTACGGGCGGCGAGCATCGCTGAGCGCGGAGGCAAGCGGCCACGGAGCCGCGCCGAAGCCGATCGACTGACCAAGCTCGTTGACCAACGGGTGCTCGCCGCCGTCAAGGCCGGGGCCACGCCTGAGCAGATCGCCGCGGCATTGCGGGAAGCGGCCAGCGAGGTGCAAGCACGGACCCGTCGAGCTCGACGCCGAGCGGCCCTGAGGTCTGCGAGCTGACACCGGGGCTCAAGGTCCGCGAAGGGGCTCCTGGCGGACTGGTCCCCTCTGCAGTCTGTCCCCGGTCACCTGCAACGGCGGTCATTGCCCGAGGCAGCCCTGTTGACGCGCCCGGTCTGACTAGTTCCTGCTACCGCCGGTAGAGGCGCTACACGGAGATCGGGACGCGGGGTGCAGGCCCACGCCGCTCAGGAGCCCCCGTCCGGTCGGTCAGTTCTGGGCCTTTTCGGCCGACCGGACGGGGGCTGTGTCCCATGCCGCGCTGCGAGGTTGCAGGCCGGAGACATGCTGGATTAACGACCGCATCGGCCGTGAGTCACGCACGTGCAGTCCATGCCCCGACCCCAACGAATGCCGCTGCTCAGACGACCTGCCAGCGGACGCCGCTCTGACACCTTGCGGACGGGCTGGCTGCGCTTAACGCGAGCCTAATTCTAGTCAGCAAGAGAGTTAAAGCGGATCTAACACGGGGAAAGACTTCCGCAAGCAAGACATCCACCCTTCTTCCCAGTCCGCGCTGCAACGCGAACTGGATACCCGCAACCTCTCCCCGACAGGAGCTCCGTCATGCCCGAACGCTTGCGCATCGCTCGCCGCACCACGCTCGCGCTGACTCTCGGCGCTGCCGCCACCTCGATCGCGTTAGCCGCCGCACCGGCCGCTTCGGCGACCGATGCCCCAACGTTCACGTTCCCGCAGCTCGGGACGGTCGTCGTGAACGGCACCGTCGACGACGCCGTCAACTTCACCGTCTACCGCATCCTCGATCCCCACTGCACCGGAACGGCCTTCCCCGGCCCGAACGACAGCTGCGTGCCGCAGCAGGCCACCGACACCCTGGTCATCCCGGCCGGGACCTACCACGGCAAACACTTCACGCTGTCCGACGTGCCCACCTGCGGCCCCACGCAACACGACGTGTACGACGGCCCCTACCAGCCGACCGTCACCGCAAGCGGCAACCACGACTACCTGGCAGGAGGCATCCTGCAACTCGGCACCTGCGCCTCGTCGTCGCCGTCGTCCAGCCCGTCGCCCTCCTCGACGCCGTCGCACTCGCACTCTTCGACGCCGTCCTCGACGCCGTCCTCGTCGGCCCCACACAGCTCGTCGTCCGCGCCCCACACCACCACGGCGAGCACGACGCCACCGAGCACCTACGTCACGACCCCAGCCGGCAGCACCAGCACAAAAACCACCGTCGGAGGTGGGTTCGACGCCGCCAGCGACACGACGACGTTCGCTGGCGTGACATCCGGCCAGTCGCAACTGGCCTCGACCGGCACCGACCACACCGTCGCCGCACTCACCCTTGGTGTCGGCGCGGTCCTGCTCGGCGCCGGCACACTCACCATTTCCCGCCGCCGCCCGCAACGACTGCATTGACCGCCCCAGCCCAAGGGTGAGCGCATGGCGCCCACCCCTGGGTTGTTGCCGGGGTACGCACTG
Source organism: uncultured Jatrophihabitans sp. (assembly GCA_964252095.1). Classification (GTDB taxonomy): domain Bacteria; phylum Actinomycetota; class Actinomycetes; order Mycobacteriales; family Jatrophihabitantaceae; genus CAXUNA01. The sequence goes on from CAXUNA010000002.1 coordinate 37,712, forward strand.
AATGCGCACCCCGGCATCTGTCGTGGTTCACCTGCAGACGGTCACGTCAGGCGGTGCAGTCGTCGGCAGCGTTGAGCATTGCCCCCGGGCAACCTGACGACAGTGCGCTGCGTTCGATCATCGGATACGAGCTTCGTAGTCGTAGGCGGTCGTGACCGCGCGCTCTCGCGACCACCGCGTCGTGCTCGGCATCGACGACCAGCGCTGCCCACGGGCGCTCGCGCGGTGCAGGTTCACCCGCCTTGTCAACTGGGTAGGTCCGCCTGCCCTGCACAGCCAGCCCGGCGTGCGTTCGTCGGCAGGTACGGAGCCCACCCTGTGTCGTTCCTGGCCGTTCCGCTGCTTGTCCTCGTGTTTGTCGGCTGCGCGGGGCGTCGTATGGATCGCCTGCGTTACCTGTCCAACACCAGCGACATCCTCGACGACCGGCTGCATCTGGGCTCCGCGCTGGGTGGTGTCGTACTGCTCGCGATCGCCAACACCTCCCGGAGATCGCCATCACCGTCACTGTTCGGCATCGGGCGACATCGGAGTGGACATCGGCAACATCCTCGGTGGGATCGCTCTCCAGACCGTTGGATCGCGAAGCTCGGGCGCTTGCCCGGTTGGGTGTGATCACCGATCTGGCCCCACCTGGCGCCTGGGTCTTTAGGCAGATTCCGCCGGTCGTCGCAACACCCGACAGAGACTGAAGGTTGCGATGGGACGGTCTCGGACAACGCATGCCGGTGTTGCGCAAACGGAGAAGCAGGTTCGCCGGCTGCGGCACTCTGTCGTAGGCAGCCTAAATCCCGCCGCCCGGAAAGCCCTTCCGAGCGTCTTCGTCACTGGTCGTAAACCAGAGCGATGCCCTGCGCACTGCGCGCTCCGGACGGAAGATGATCGCGGCGGCGAAGAAGCCGGTGACCAGAGCCCCCGCCGAAAAGACGACTACGACCATGACGGTGCCGAAGGAGCCTGACAGAGCCCAGCCCAGAAGTGCGAGCATTGGCCAGAAACCGATCAAGAGGGAGCCGGCTCTCAAAGCTCGCTTGGCCGCGGAGACGCGTAGCCAAGGAGACATCGCCAGCGCCTCCCGGACAAGCTTCTCTTGCCCTTCGTCAGGCGTTCGCGACATGACCGTCATGATGGCACTGCTGCGTCAGTGCGTACACCCAGCCAGCTTTAGCAGCACTGAGACAGTGCTGCTTACTGGCTCCGAGCGGCGGTATACGTTGCCGCGCAGTGCGGGGAGCGCTCAGGGCGTCTTTCGCCTTCCCAAGCTGAATATGCGGGTTCGATTCCCGTCATTCGCTCCAAGAATGCGACGAATCCGCACCTGAACGCCCGCTCCATCACTGATTCTGCTGCACGAGTGACCGTGAGTGACCGGCGTGCTGTCGCACGTGCGACGCACGTGCATCCAGAGCCGCCGGCCGAAACGTTGTCAGCTTGCGCGGGTCATTAACGCTGGACATGGCGTTGCGTCCGATGCGGGGCCTTGAGCGTCCAGCATGCGCCTGCCGCGAAAGCAGACCTTGGGCGCTACGAACGCCGACAACTGTGGTCATCGGCGGGCACTGGCGGTTGCATCCACCCGTGTCTCGTTCGATTGGCATGGATTGCGCGCCCACACCGGATGACCGACCACCTCGACGCGGCCCGGACACTCTTCGCCGTCGAAGCGCGAGGTCAGCGCAGTTCTCGGGACGAGCCGGGCAGTTTTCCCTGAGCGACGGGGGTCCCTGGCAGGCAGATCCGCGGATTGGGCGCCGCAGGGTCCTTGACACCAACACGCACACCGATACCGCGGGGGCTGCTGCACGAGTAGGTGACATCTGATCTGTGGTGCCGCGAGGTGCCGCTGGAAGGATGTGCCCCGTGCCGAGACCGTTCCCCAAGGAGTTCCGCGACGACGTCGTGCGCGTCGCCAGGGCCCGTGAGCCGGGTCAGACGATCAAGCAGATCGCGTCCGATTTCGGCGTCAGCGAGTCGTGCCTGACCAACTGGCTGACCGCCGCCGACCGCGAGGACGGCGTCAAGCCCGGCGTGACCGCGTCGGAGTCGGCTGAGCTGCGGGAGCTGCGCCGCCGCAACCGGCTGCTGGAGCAGGAGAACGAGGTGCTGCGACGGGCCGCCGCGTATCTATCGCAGGCGAACCTGCCGGGAAAATGATCTACCCGCTCGTCCGTGACCTGGCCGCGGCCGGCGCCCCTACCCGGGTGCCGGTCGCGGTGACGTGTCGGGTGCTCAACCTGTGCCGGCAGGCGTACTACCGGTGGCTTGAGGCGCCGGTCACCGACGCCGACTGGATCGCCGCGCACCGGGCGAACGCGTTGTTCGACGCCCATCGCGACGACGCCGAGTTCGGCTACCGGTTCCTTGCCGACGAGGCCCGCGACGCCGGCCAGGCGATGGCTGACCGCACCGCTTGGCGGCTGTGCTCGGCGAACCGGTGGTGGTCGGTGTTCGGCAAACCCAGGGCCTACGGCAAGGCCCGGCGACCCGGCGCGCCTGCCCACGACGACCGCGTCCAGCGGGTCTTCACCGCGGCGGCGCCGAACCATCTGTGGCTGACCGACATCACCGAGCACTGGACCGGCGAGGGCAAGCTCTACCTCTGCGCGGTCAAGGACGTGTGGTCGAACCGCATCGTCGGCTACTCGATCGACTCGAGGATGAAGTCGCGCCTGGCGGTCGCTGCCATCGACAACGCCGTCGCCCGCCGCCGAGCCGACGGCGCCAGCCCGGACGGTTGCATTGTGCACAGTGACCGCGGCAGCCAGTTCCGCAGCCGCAAGGTGCAGCGCACCCTGACCCGACACGGCATGGTCGGATCGATGGGTCAGGTCGGCTCCGCCGCCGACAACGCCGCCATGGAAAGCTTCTTCAGCCTGCTGCAACGCAACGTCCTCGACCGCCGCCGCTGGACCACCCGCGACGAGCTGCGCATCGCCATCGTCACCTGGATCGAACGGACCTACCACCGCCGCCGACGCCAGGTCGGCCTCGGCAAGTTGACCCCCCATCGAGTACGAGACGATCATGACCGCCACTGCCGCTCAGGCAGCGTGACCCGAACTGTCACCCATCCGTGCAGCAGCCCCATGTCCTCGGCCCTCGGGCTGTCGCTTCGGGCCACTCCGTGACCGGCCGAAGCGTGGCGTTGCCCGACCGGAGTGCGGAGGAAGCCCGACCACGAGCCGCGAGGTGGACGGGCACCGGCGTTCGATCTCGTCCGCCGGCTGGGTGTAACCACATCGCCATTTCCGGGATTTACTGATCGTGGGGCGAGACGATGCGACCGCATCGGGATCTGACATCTCGTCGGACAGCCTCTTCGACCTGTGGGCTGTCGAACGTGACGACGCCTGGTTCGAGCACCTCGTGGCCGCCGAGCTGCCCACCGTCAGGGCGTACGCCGCCCGGCGGGTACGCGACCCCGACGACGTCGTATCCGAGGTCTTCGCGACCGCATGGCGTCACCGCGAGGACGTGCCGGTACCGGCACGGGCGTGGCTGCTGCGGGTGGCGAGCAACCACGTGCTGCACGCGGCGCGATCCGAACAGCGGCGCGGGGCGTTGGCCCAACGAGCCGCCGACCTGGCCGACACTCACACTGTGGCCGACCACGCCGCCGACACGGTCGACCGGCTCGACGCGAACCGCCTGACATCAGCAGCAATGGCTCAGCTGTCCGCGGCGGACCGGGAGCTGCTTCGGTTGTACGTGTGGGAAGACCTGACGGTCTCTGAGCTTGCTGAAGTGCTGTCCTGCAGCACGGTGGCGGCAGAGGTCCGGCTGCACCGGGCCCGTCGGAGACTTGCGACGATCCTGCGCGACCTCGCTCCCGCCGGCGCTGCCGCGCCCACACCGGCGACGCCGCTTCCAGAGCGGAAGGAACTGCAGACATGAACCAGATCTTGACCCTGATCGCGCAGGCCAACCCTGTGCCGCAGGCACCCGCTGTGACCGAGGATGAGGTCAGCCGCGCCGTGGTCGAGGCCAAGCGCGTCGCCGCCGCGGGATCAGAAGCGGAGCGAGCAGCCGCCGCCGCACCGACATCGTCACGGCCTCGTCGTCGGTTGCGCACCATCTCGTGGGGCGTGGGTGCGGCTGCTGCAGCAGCGGCCGTACCGGTCGCCGTGGCGGTGCTGCCCGGTGGCACCCCCGCCCCGGCTGCGGCCGACCCCGTTCAGGTCCTGAACCTGGCGGCGGCGGCACTGCGGTCGGCACCTGCGGTAACACCGCGCGCCGACCAATTCGTCTACGAGCACGACGGCGACTACCAGGCGTGGCTCTCGGTCGACGGCACCCACGACGGCCTGGTCAAAAACCCCACATTCGTAGCAGTTCCAGGATGTGTGAACGGCACGATGCTCGCTGCAGGCAACTACCCCGGCCTTCGGCCAGCACCCTGCACACCGCAACCGGCCTATCTGCCGGACGTCCCCACCGAACCGGGCGCACTGCGGGCGTGGCTGCGAGCACGCGCGAACGGTCCGAACGAGAAGAAGGACCCCACCGACGCCACCGGGGTCAACGCGTTCGCCAAGACGGCAATGACCGTTCTGACCCAGAACTACACCTTGCCTGCGACCCGGTCCGCGCTGTTCCGAGTGATGTCGACGTATCCCGGTCTCAGCGTCACCACCTACGGTGTTCCGACTGGCTGCGTCGGGATCACTTGGTCCTACGGTGGCGGTCACACGACCCTGGTGTTCGAGCGCACTACCCACGACTACCTCGGCACTGCCGACGACGATGGCGATGTCACCGTGGCGACGCTGAAGCTCGTCGAGCACGTCGGTGACACCTGATGACGGCAGTGGGCAGTTTTGGACCGCTCGAGGACCCGCGCCGTCGGCTCAACGGCACCCGGCGGCGGCATATCGCGCTCGTCTTGATCGCGGTCGTTGCTTTAGCCGTCGTCGCGGCGGTTGGACTGACCATCCGCAGCCACATCGCCCGCGGTGCAGCGGCCCGTGATCGTGCCACGGCCCGTGCCGAGCGGTCCGCCTCGGAGTTCTTCTATGACCTAGATGCCCGCGCTCCGAACGGCGTCGTGGACGCCCGTTCAGGTCTCCCAAAATCACGGGTCAGCACTGAGATCATCTACGTCAGCGCGTCGCAGCGCGAGAGCCCGGTGCGCTCGCAACCGTGACGTTCAGGCGGCCTCCACGTATGCGCCTCGTACTCAGCAACCAACCAAATCACGCTCTGTTACCGGGCGTTCATCTCCTATACCGCTGGCAGCGCAACAGTCCTCAACCAAGTCGACTGCCACGCACTGCCGGTTCTCCCCGACACCGCGGTGCTGCGGCCACTTAGTTGAGGTTCTTGGTCGCTCGGCACCGCCAGCAGGATCGGGTGGGCAGCACGTGCTAGCCGAGCCACCGTCCAAACACAGCGGCCGATCCAACCCACGGCGGGCACCAAGCTCGTTCGGTGCTGCTCGTTACAGATGACGGTCCGCTTCTGCGACGTCTCGCAAGCGGGTCGGCTACCCGACAGCTGAGCGTTGCACCGCACGGGTGCGGCAAGATGACCCTCGTGCCTGCCCCTTGTGGGCTCAGCTGACGGCGGGGTGCGAAGCTCACACCGTGCCGAAGGAACCGAGCTCTGTTGGGTGCTTCGCCGGCGACATTGTCCGGGCCACCTTCGATGGTTCGACAGGTCGCACGCTCGTATTTGGCCACACGTCCATCGTTGCTTGGGCTGGGCACCTCTGCGATTTGGTCCTTGCCGGAGCGCTCGCCGAGGTGGATGGGGTTGTTCATGCCCGCTCCCCGGCTAGCGAACTACACCCCCTGGTCCGAGATGCGTTCGCAAAGGTGCAGCCGGCGTTGCCGCGGCCTTGGGGGTGGATGTTCGCGCCGCAAGTTGTCGACACAAACGCTGCCGTAGCCGATGTGCGGCAGTGGTTGGTGGCGACGGGCGTGTGGGCCCAGCGGCGCACCCTGTTCGGTCGCCGGTACGCACCAGCGGCGATCCACCCAACTCCGGCACCGCCCCCGCCAGCCGGTGAGCCCGACCTACGCATGAGCGTGTTGGCCGTCCTTGTCCGGCTAGCGAAGTACGGCAGCCTAGACAGCGCCCAGCTTCATGCGGCGGAGCTGCCAGGCCGCGGCACACCGATCGCTGCGGTCCTCATCGCCGCTGACAGCCTTGTCACCTGGGCGGCCACGCCCGGAGGTGGGGCGGGAGGCATGCAGTGAACCTGTCCTCAGCACCCGAGGTCGCAGACCACGATCGGTATGAAACGCTCCGACGGTGCACCTTGCTCGGTCGATCACTCGCGGCCTCGGCATCATGTTATCGTGCTCCCCGCCGTCTTCTCGGCCACTCGACTGAGCGCCAATACATCGCCGCCGGGCAGTCGGCGCGCGCGCCGGAACAAGTGGGTTGGAGGCCTCCCGCGCTGGTCCTTATGGACGTCGGCGGCGGCCGGCGTCGCGTTGCTCGTGTTCGCAGACTGGTAGTCGACCCACTCAGCCAGTGCCGTCCGCGTGGGTCATGGGCAGTGGGGGTAGACCTCACGCCGTAGTCGTCGTTCCCACGCGACCACAACTGCGCCGTCTCAGCCGGGGACTCATTCCGCACACCGTCGAGCGCGCCAGCGCCTCTGCTCTTGCAGCAGGGGATGGCCCTTCGGCACACCCCACCTGGCCGCGCGGATCAGCGTACGAAGTGCCAGGGCTCGGACAACCACGGAGCCTTGCCGTTCTTTGCGTCCGCATTCATCACCCGCAGCGCCTTGGCGGCCAGTACCCGCACCTCTGCCCACTTGGGATGCGTTCGGATGTGGGCGTCGGTTCCCAGGTCGTGGTCGTAGAGGTCGTGTGCACCGGTCTGTAAGCGGCTCAGCGCATCGAGCGTGGCCGCGCCGAGTACGCCGTGCGGTCGCAGGTCGACCAGGGCTGTGAGCAGAGAGTCGTCCAGCTCGTTCCACAATTCGTCGCCGTCGACGTGGGTGTCCTCCAAATAACGCACCTGGACATCGCCGCCCGCCGCCAGGCGTTCGACCGGCTCGCGAAGGCTACGAAACAGGTCACCTAGGGTGAGTGTCACGGTCAAGACGTTACGGTTCAGGACGTCAACAGGTGGTAGCCCTTTGGAGACCCGCCGGCGGGCGGCGGCGATCCGCTCGGGAGCGACCTAGGCCAGGCTGGTCGTCGCAGATGACGAACGTTGTCTGCACGGAGTCGCATCAGCCGGACGCCAAGTGCGATGGCTTGTAGCGGCTGGACGGCCCGGAGTCGTTGGGCAGTAGTGCTGCCGCACATGGGTAGTCCGAAATTGAATCTCAAAAGGGTGCGTCTACTGACGATGGTGCAGCTCATCTGGGACCCTGCCATCTGACAAGAACGGCTACCCGGTCGTCACCCCGTCGCGACACCCGCTCAGGTGGTGAGGCGTTCGCCCAGACCGCGGGATCCGCCGCGCATCGCACGGTCGTGGTTCCACTGCATCAGCGGCCGCAGCGCGAAGTCCACCGTTCGCGCGATGGGGTGCTGCAGGGTGACCACCTGCTTGAACTCGACCACCGACCCGAACTCTCCAGGCGTCACCGTGAACTGCACGTACCCGCGGATGTCGCCGTCCACGTCCGCTTTGAGCCGTCGCCCGACCGGGTCCTCGACGTCGCGGGTCAGCGAGAACTTCAACGTCAACGGCAGTGCCGATCGGAGCTCCATGAGGCCGACCCCGTCGCCGGTCTGGTGCGCCTTGCGGATCTCAGGCCACCACTCTCCGTAAAGGTCCGGCCGACTCAGGACTGCGTAGGTCTCATCGGGCTCTGCTGGGACGGTCCACGTGCTCGAGAACTCGTAGCGATGCGCAGCAAGCCGGCTGACCCTGGATGAGTCCGCGGTGCCGGTCATCGTTCTCCATTGGTTGAGGTTCCGAGTGGTAGGTCCACACCCGCCTGGTCGTCATCCCACCACGGTGAGAGGTCCATCCTGGCCACCCCGCACAGTTCGTTCACGGACAGCTCGTACTCGTCGGCTGGCCGCCCTGACAGCCGCGAGAGTTCGCGCATGAGCGGCGATGCGACTTCGTCGCGATACCTCGCGGTCGCGACGGCGTCTTGAATCTCTGTAACCACGCGTCGAAGGTCGGGACGAGACTCTGTCAACCGCACTGCGGGGTAAAGGTCCGTCACGCTGCGCCACAACGGCATCAGGGTGCGACGGGCGCGGAGGTCGGGGATCTGCGGAATCACGCAGCCGAACCCGATCAACGTGGTGCCGGTCGCCACAGTCAGCGTCTGCACCAGGCCGGCCACGGCGGGGAGCTCGACGACGGTCGAGGCGGCAATCGAGGCCGAGAAGCCGGCGCAGAGCGCCGATCCCACACTGATCGACCACATACCGCGCCTGAGCCACATCGAGGCGTGTCGCGCGTACCGCGCGCTGCTGAGGCCGAGATAGATCGAACCGGCACCTGAGATGACGCCGTAGGACACCCAGTACAGCTGCCAATCCGCCTGGGCACGCGTGTGCAGATAGAAGTCGACCACGCTGAGTTCCTGCGGCGCGGCGGAAGGCAGGACGAACGTTGCACACTGCCACGCCACGCACCCGATGGTGATGGCCAGCCGCAGGCGGAATCCACGCGCGTTCGACCTCTCGGCCGACGCGATCACCATCTCAACCCCGCACCACGCCGTGGCCGTGGTCAGGGCCTGACTGACGAGGATCGTCAGGTCGTTCCTGCCGAACACGTCCAGGTCGAGGACGCGGGTCACCGGCCCGACGTCGATGAGCAGGGCGACCGCATACGCGACGAGCGCGGCGGCCAGACCGAAGCGCACCGCAGTCGGTCTGACGATTGCGGCCCGCACACGACTGACACTGCACACGAGCATCGACGTGCCGGCAACGGCGAGAACGCCTGACGCGACAGACCCGACGTTCACCGCATGGCCTCGCCGTACCCGCGCAGCCGGCGTGCAGTACCAGCGCTCACGTCTGGCCCGTGGGCGTACCGGAGGGCCTGCTCCATCACGAGGTCGGCGAAGGCTTCGGCGACCTGCTCCCTTGCCGATCCGTAGTCGCAGTTGCGCATCATGATGCGCGCCGCTCCGGCCATGTCGTCATCCACGTCGCGGGACAGGTCGACCGAACCGTCGAGATCCCCGGCACGAAGATGCCCGAGTTCGTGGGCGATGAGGAGATCCGGGTTGTGGTGGTCGGCCCGGTAGCTGATGACGTCACGGGTCTGCTCGCGCCGGACGCTCGCCGTAGCGGTGCCAGTCGTGATGGGCTGGAGCAGGATCTCGCGTCCGCGCAGCTGGCCGACCTGGACGCAGAGCGCAGCGATCGACCAGGGAGACGGCACGCTCAAGCCCCGCATCAACTTCCGGGCTTGACTGCGAGCGGTCGCCACGATGCTCCCTGCGTTCCGGGTGTAAGCAGCATAAAACGACCGAGAGCGGTGTGACTACAGTCTGGCGTGAAGCCGTGGACCTACGTACCTTCGTCTTCGGCGGATCGAAGGTGCTCGATCAACGCCTCAGTCGTCCGGCGGTTGTCCTCGGAGAGGCCCGCGAACCGCGTTGCCATTCGTTCAACGCCGGCGTCTCGTAGCGCTGCGACGGCAGTCAGCTGCCGCTTCACCCGTTCCGCGTCGACCGGGTCGAAGAAGTAACTCGTCGGCACCCCGAATGCGCCTGCAACAGCTTGAGCGTCCAGTCTATCCAGGGCGGTCCGTCTTCCATCGCGGAGGTCCCGCAGGTCCGACGCGGACAGATCCCTACCTGCCGCGCGAACGGCGTCGGCGACTTCCTCGTACGACCGCTCACGTCCACCTGTGGAGTGCACCGTCGTGAAGAGAAAGTCGGTCAACGCAGCGACACGATCGACGTCGACCGAGTCGGCCCGAGCGGCTGGCACCTTCGCGACATCGTTCTCGACGGACAGCCACGCCGCCTCCACCGCGGCTCGCCAGTCGCCGTCGGGCCGCGGCCAGTCCGGCACCGCGATGGCGTTCGGCACAGCACCGCTCCGGAGTCCGTTGATCGATCCCGGTCGCCAACCGAGACCCCTCTCGAGTTCGGCTGCTCTTGCGGGATCCCGCAAGGAGTCCTGGCCCGCAAAGACCCGTGACAGGGTGGCTCCGCTGATGTAGCCGGCAGCGGTGAATCGGCGCGCCGGTAGTCCCAGCGCATCGAGCCGCGCGCGGACGGCGGCGCCCAACGAACCTGCGGCCGCCACCCACAACTCCCATCGCTACCACTTCGCTACCACTCGGACCGTTCTGGTACTAGCGAGTGAGAGCGATGTGGTAGTAACATTCTGCACGACGTGTTCCAGAACGTTCCCACTCGCGCACCCGCGGTCAGCATCCTTCCACGCGGCAGCGCTCCCGAGCGATGGAGGATGAGCGTGGAAAAGCTGCTGTCCATCGAAGAGACGGCCGAACGTCTCCGCATCCACGTGTGCACGGTGCGCAACCTGCGCCAAGCCGGCCGGTTCGCACCCGCCACCCGTGTCGGACGGCGGATCTTCTGGGCCGAAACCGACCTGGAGGAGTGGCTCCGCGAGCAGAGGGAGTCCGCATGACCACCATCGACCCCGTCCGTTCGGAGCTTCCGGCTCCCGGTGACCGGTTCGCAGCAGCCCGTTGGGTGCTCGACCGACACCCGGTTCTCCTCCGACTGCTCAGCCGCGTGCCGGGCTTAATCGACCCAGACGGCGACCCCGACGTCGACCTGCTGGCCGAGACGGTCCTCGAGTACGAGCAGTACGTCGCGGCCTGGAAGGTCTACGAGCAACGGTTCCCTCCCCCGCGTGACGAGGAGCGCTTCGACACCTGGGAACGCTCTGGGCCTCAGGCCACTCCCCTGGTCTCCGCGATCGGCGCGATGTCAGCGTCGGAGCGCGCACGTATGCGCATGCTGGCGACCTTCTCGGCGGAGCGGGTGCCGATCTCCGTGCTCGACTTCAAGTCCCTGGACGAAGAGGGTCGGGCTCTTCTGACCGACTGGACCGTGGCGGTGCGCGCAGCATGAGCGTGCAACGAATCGTCATCTCAACCGGTCAGGCCACCTACAAGGCGCGGGTCAAGTCCGGCGGACGTCAGGTCGCAACCCGCACCTTCGATCGGCGCGCGGACGCCGTTGCCTGGGAACGCGAGCAGTCGCAGCGTCTACGCCAGGGCGACTGGATCGATCCCCGCCGCGGACACGTCACGCTCGCGGCCGTGGCCAGCGGCTGGCTCGATGCCCGCGGAGGAGTCAAGCGGCGTACCCGGGAGACCGACGAGTCCAACTGGCGCGTCCACATCGAACCGGCGTTTGGCAAGCGCCCGCTGTCCTCCATCACCACCGCCGAGGTGTCCGAGTGGGCCGGCCGCCTCGTCAACGACGGACGGTCACCCGCGACCGCCAAACGCGCGCTCGCCACCCTCCGCTCGATCCTGAGCCACGCGATGGCTGATCAACGGCTGGTGCGGAACGTGGCCATGACCGCGACCGTGCCGAAGGGGCGTGAACGTCGGGAGGGTCAGGCGCTCACCTGGGACGAGCTGGACGCCCTCGTCGATGCCTGCAGGGCACCTGACCACGATGTCGTCGCGTTCCTCGCTCACACCGGTCTGCGATGGGGCGAGCTCGCCGGCTTGCAGGTGGGCGACATCATCGCGGTGCCGGGACCCGGACTCCGACTGCAGCGGGCGGTTCTGGCGGCTGGCGGCAGCGGCGAGCTGTTCGTCGACGCCCTCAAGTCGTACAAGGCGCGCAGCGTTCCGACGACCCCGGTGGCGACCACCATCGCGCAGCGCCGGGCACACGGGCGGGACCCCCACGAGTGGCTCTTCGCCACCGTCGCCGGCTCCGCTCTCCGCGAGGGCAACTGGAAGCGCTCCGTGGGATGGACGACAGCCAAACGCGCGATCGGTCGACCGACGCTCCGGGTGCACGACCTACGACACACGGCGGCCTCGCTGTGGATCGCCGCCGGCGCCGATCCGAAGGTGCTACAACGCATCCTCGGCCACGCCTCGGCCACCCTCACGATGGACCTCTACGGACACCTCATGGACCACAACCTCTGGGAAGCCGCCCGCCGCGTCGGGGACTGGCCGGGGACTGTCAACCACGACCAGCGAGGAGAAAACCATGCCTAGAACGCAGACAGGCCCGGAAAACCGGGCCTGTCTTCGGGTGGAGCTGAGGGGACTCGAACCCCTGACCCCCACACTGCCAGTGTGGTGCGCTACCAGCTGCGCCACAGCCCC
>CAXUNA010000003.1:0-8060 GCA_964252095.1 uncultured Jatrophihabitans sp.
GATGTCGCACGGCGCGTTCATGCCGTGCGACCGCGACGCCGCGCTGCGGGCTGTCGCGACCGCCCGAGCGTCGGACACACCCGGACTGCTCGTCCTCGCGCCCGGGCACAGCTCTTCGTCGGTGCTGAGCACGGTGGCCGCGCTGCAACCCGACATGGTTCTCCTCGCGGTCGAGGCGACCGGCAAGACGAGCGACCACCGGCTGCGTCTGGACGGAGCAACTGCCGCCGGACTCCGTGTGGACGCGGTGACGTTGGAACGGGCATCCGAGACGGCATCGCCGGCCACGGTGTGGGAACTGGGCGTACCGGTACTCAGCGTCGACGGGCGGTGGTCCGACGTCGGCACGTGGATCGGACTGATGCTTGCGGACGGTCCCGACCTGGGGTGAGCCCTCCGTCAGGGCCGCGGCCGCCGACGGGTCCGTTCGGCGGCGACGGCGCCGAGCGCGGAGTCGAGATCGAGCGGGGTGGAAGCGGCGGCCTGGTTGGCGCGCTGCACCTGGTCGAAGACCTCTTCGCGGTGCACGGGTACCGAACGCGGTGCCTGGACCCCCAGGCGCACGGTCTCACCCCGCACCTCCAGGACGGTGACGACGATGTCGTCACCGACCATGACGCTCTCGCCCGTCTTGCGGGACAGGATCAACACGAGTCACACCGCCGAGGGACTGAGTAGCGGGGCCGCGATCGGCAGGCCGGAATCCGCCAGCAGCACCTGGACCGCCCGACGGGCCGGATGCGCCAGGACGAGCGGGGCCATTAGGTTCACGGTGGCGTCGTCGAACGAGTCCGACGCGGTGACCACCAGCAGCACGCTGAGCGGCTCGGACGGACCCACCGCCAGTGCCACGCGAACCTCGTCATCGGCGTCGAGCACGTAGTCGGGGTGGAAGCTCGCGGCGTCGGCGAGGATGAACCGCAAGCCGGGAGTCGTCGTCGACCGCAACGTGTACACCACAGCATCGGGCGCCACCGCCCGTAGATCGAACTGTAGGTCGTGAGGGAACCCGAGCAACGGCTCGATGAACACCACCTCACCGTCCGGCGGGAGCGTGGGACTGACGTCGATAACGGTCATGACCCCCCGATCATCGCAGGAAGTCCAGGAGCGAAGTCTGCGAGGTCCCCGCCGCCACCTGCAGCGACACCTGGTAGGCGAACTGTGCTGACGACAGGTCGATCGAGACCTGAGCAACGTCGAGGTCCTGCAGTGCCGACAACGCGGCCGCGGTTCCCACACGTGCGGTTGCAGCGGAGTCCGCGAGGGAGTCGACGCGCGCACTGGTGGCGCCGGCTGCGGCGCGGGCCCGTGTGACCGCGGTGACGCCGTTGTCGAGTCGACCGAGGGCTGCCCTGGCTGCGTCCACATCGCCCGAACGGACCGCGTCTGCGGCCGCGGCGAGACCAGCGAAGACCGACGTTGACCCAGAGCCGAAAACGGTGTCGCCGGACGCGCCCACCGGGACCGAGGTGCCGGCGGCCACCAACCGGCTCGGCACCGCCGTGTTGCCGAGGTACCCACCGGCCGCATCGAAGGCGGGACCGGCGCTGGCCGTACCCCCGAACAGCGGCCGACCGTCGCTGTCGGAGGTGTTCGCGAGTGCAAGGACCTGGGTTCGCAAGGCTTCGAGTCGGTCAGCCAGGGCCGAGCGCGCGTCGTCGTCGAGCGTGCCGGTGTTGAGCCCCTGCCGCACCAGGTCCTGGGCACTCTGGAGCTGCTCGGTTGCGGAGGCCAGTGTGGTGTCGAGGGTGCCCAGGCGTGCGACCGCGTCCGAGGTCGAGCGTTGGAAGGCCACGTCACGGGCGGTCGCGGACCGCAGCGCGAGGGCGGCGGCGGCGCCGGCCGGATCGTCGGAGGGACGCGTGATACGTCGCTGGGACGCGATCTGCTGTTGGACCTGGGCGACCCGCTCCGACGTACTGGCTATGGCGGCCAGCGCGAGGCTCGCTGATCCTGCTGTGGTGACCCGCATGACGTGCCTCTCAGATCCCGACCCGGCCGGTGCGGTTGATGAGTTGGTCGAGCATCTCGTCGACGGTGGTCAGCACCCGTGACGCCGCCTGGTAGCTGCGCTGGTACGCGAGCATCGACGACAATTCCTCGTCGACGCTGACCGACTCGGCGGACTGCCGGGCCGCAACCACCACGCTGGCAGCGGTCCTAGCGGCCGTGGCGGCACCGATGGCCCGGGCGCTGTCACTGCCCACCGTGGCCACCAGCGTGCGGTAGCGGGCGTCGGGACCGTCCGGCCGCAGGCCGGTCTGCGAGAGTTGCTGGGCGATGTCGGTGTCGGTGCTGCCCGGCGCCGCTGCAACCGCCAGAGCGCCGGGGTCGGTCAGCACGACCTGCAGGTCCGCCGCGCCGGATCCGGCGAACAGCTCGGCCCCCGGGGCGCCGGACGCGGTGAAGCCGGTGGTCAGCGCGTCGTTGACGGTGTCCCGAACACTGGCCGCAACATCGTCGAGGCGGGCGCGGTAGGCCGGGTAGACGGTGTTCAGGGCGGCGACGTCGGCAGCCGCTGAGCCCGCGGTCACCGTGACCGGTGCGCCATCGGCGGTGACGGAGGCACCGTCACCGCCGAGCGCCAACGTGGCCACCTGCGCGCCGGTTACGAGCGCGGTGTCGCCGAGGGTGACGGTGGCCGAGCCGTCGGCGGCGATCGTCGTCGTCGCTCCGATCGCGGTGGCGAGCTGTTCGGTGATGCGATCGCGCTGGTCGAGCAGGTCGGGCACGGGCTGACCTGCCGCCGACGCGGCAGCGATCGCCGCGTTGACCGAGCCCAGGCTCACGGTGAGGCCCGCCGCGGCGTCGACGGTCGTGCTGAGCCGTGCAGCTGCATCCTCTGCCCGGTCCGTCAAGGAAGTCACCGCACCGTGCAGCCAATCCGTGACATGGCCCGCTGCGGCCAGGACGACCGACCCATCGGCCCCGTTCGCGAGGTCGGCGAACGAGTTCCAGAGCGCGTCCAGCCCAGCGGCGAGACCGGTGTCAGACGGCTCGTCGAACACTTGCTCGACGCCGCGGAGCGTGGTCGCCGCACCGTTCGCCGCCGCCTCCCGAGAGAGCTCGACTCGCGCTCGCTGATCGAGCACGACATCGGCGAGCCGGCTCACCGATGAGTCCACCCCACCGGACTCACCGGTGCGAACGGTGGACCACAACCGCCCCACGCCTGCGGCCGGGCCGATCGTGACATCGTCCACCCGGCGACGGACGTATCCGTCCTGATCTGCACCAGCGATGTTCTGGGCCAACACACCGAGACCCAGCTGCGCGGCGCGCAGCGCAGCCCGTGACGTCTCGAACCCCAGACCGAGACCCATTGCGGTCACGCTCGTCGGTCCAGTCGCGACCCCGAGGTCACGAAGTCGCGGGGGTCGTCACCGTGGCTCGCGGCGGTCTCACTCAAGGTCCGCAACGCGTTGTCGACGGCGTCCGCTCCGGCGCGGAGCACCCGCTCCGTCGCGTGGCGGTGTGTGGCCACCGACCGGGCCAGGCCACGTAGCGCCCCGGCGTGATCTTCGAGGATCATCCGCCAGGGCTCGGGTGCGGCTTCGGCCAGCGCGGTCAAGGAGACGTCATCGGCACACCCGAGAACAACGGCGGCAGCGTCGACCAAACCGGCGCGCACGACCTCGACCTGCTGGATACGAGCGCACACGACGTCGAGTTGGTCGGCCGCAGTCGTCAGGTGGCGAGACTCGCCGGCCTCGGCCACCAGACGTTGCACGACAAGTCCGAACTCGGTCAGCCCGAGGAGTTCGCGCAGCGTCCACAGCGTGTCGTTGAGCGCCGAAAGGGTCTCCGACACCTCGTCGACATGTGCGGACACGGCGATCTCCGTCCCTCGGTCGCCGCTGCATCGTGCAGGGGCGCGTCATCGTGACCATCGGCTCTCGGCCCTGACACCTGAGGGCGCAACGTCGAGACGATGTTGCGGTATCGCACCCGCACTGTCGAGACCCCGTGGCGCGCGGATGTCTTCGGCGGGGAATGTCCGGTGGCGAGGTACTTGATTTCGCCAGGCCGTTAGCGTTACCAACTTCAAGTACAGCTCAAAGCTTTCTTCTTTCGGTGGGGAATCTCGAAATCTGAGTGGCAGACCGTGTGAACGTCTTGTTGAGTTCCCACAGCCACAACCACGCGGCATGCCACCACGACCGGTGCTCTCCCCCGACTCGGTTACCCCTGGGCCCTGCACGGCCCTCCGAGGAGTCATCTCATGTCTCGACCTCTGCCGCCGCTCGACCGTGAACGTCCGGAACCGCTTGGAACCGCGCGTCCGGTCACGAGCGCCGAGCCCCCGACCCGCCCGGACCTCGTGCTCGCCCACCGGGCGCTCGTCGGGCACATCGTCCGCGACGTCCTGAGTCGGTTACCGAGCCACGTCGACCGCGGCGACCTCCTGTCGGCGGGACTGGTCGCTCTCACCATGGCGGCTCGCACCTGGGAGGAAGACCGCGGGGTGCCGTTCGCCCGGTACGCCGCCATCCGCATCCGAGGTGCCATCACCGACGAACTGCGGTCGCTGGACTGGGCGAGTCGTGGCGTGCGTTCCCGGGCCCGTGCGATCGCCGATGCCCGCTCATCGCTGCAGTCCCACCTCGGACGGACCCCGACCGATGACGAGGTGCGAGCCACCACCGGGTTCTCGCAGGCCGAACTCGAAGCTTCCGCGACCGACATGGTGCGAGCCGGCGTCCTCAGTCTGCACACCCCGGCCGGCGCAGATGGGGCCGGTTCACTGCCGTCGGCGTCACCCGACCCGTCCGCGCTGCTCGTCGAACGCGAGGCGCTCGGGTACCTGCAGGACGCGATCGAGGAGTTGCCGGAACGTCTTCGGTTCGTGGTCCGCGGCTACTTCTTCGAGCAGCGCCCGATGGCCGACCTCGCGGCGGTGCTGGGTGTGACCGAGAGCCGTATCTCCCAACTGCGGTCGGAGGCGGTGCGCTTGTTGCGAGCTGCCCTGCACGAACCGTTGCACGGCGCACCAGAGCCCACCCCCCAGACCTTCGGCCCGCGGGTGGTCGCAGCGCGGCAGGCCTACGTCGCGTCCGTGGCAGCGCGCAGTTCTCTGACCGAACGCCTGCGCCACACCAACGCACTCGCCGAACCGCGCCCGTACGCCCCGCTCGAGGACGCGGTCTGACGCGATCCGCAGCTTCGCCTCAAGTCCGAACCGGCGTGGCCGATGGATAGGTCACGCCGGACCACGGATGGGCCGGCGGGCTCGACGGAACGACCGTTCCGCCGAGCCTGGTCACGGACTCGTCTCAGGAGGAGATCACCATGAGTCTGGTCGTCAACACCAACGTGGGCGCGCTCGACGCGTACCGCAACCTCAGCAAGAACCAGATGTCGCAGCAGGACGCGATGTCGAAGTTGTCCAGCGGCCTGCGCATCAACAAGGCGGCCGACGACGCCGCCGGGTTGTCCATCAGCCAGGGCCTCACATCGCAGATCAACGGCCTGACCGTTGCGGCTCGCAACGCGCAGGACGGCATCAACGTCGCCCAGATCGCGGACAGCGCGCTCGGAACCACCCAGCAGGTGCTGCAGCGCATGCGAGACCTGGCGGTGCAGGCGAACAACAGCGGCACCAACGACAGCAACTCGCTGTCGGCCATCAAGGCCGAGATGGACCAACTCGCCGCCACGGTCGACAACATCGCGAACGGCACCAAGTTCGGCGCGACCAACCTGCTCGACGGCACCTACTCGGCGAAGACCTTCCAGATCGGTTCCGGAACGGGTGCGACCGACACGCTGTCGCTGTCGTTGACGTCGTCGAGCGCGACGACCCTGGGCGTGGACCAGCTGGACGTCACGGCGGCGGGCGGGGCGGCCACGGCGCTCGGCGCCATCGACACGGCCATCAACAGTGTGTCCGCGTCGCGGGCGGGCATCGGTGCGTTCCAGAACACCCTGAACTACACGATCACGAACCTGCAGAGCACGATCCAGAACGTCTCGGCCTCGCGCTCGAACATCACCGACGCGGACCTCGCGGTGGAGGTCACCAAGATGACCCAGTCGCAGATCCTCGCATCCGCTGCGACGTCGGTGCTCGCGCCGGCCAACTGGGCGCCGCCGGGGGTGCTCACGGGCGTGCTGTTAGGGGGGGGGGGGTGGCGGGTGGGCCCGCGCCGGGCGGCGGCCAGGTCCCGGCCGCGGCCCGGAGTCGGCCGACGAACTGAGGATGCCATGGGAACCTTCTCGATCTCGGGCCTGACGTCGGGCATCGACACCGCGTCGCTCATCACCCAGTTGATGACGGTGGCGGCCACACCGCAGACCCAGCTCAAGGCGACGTTGTCGTCGACGCAGGCGATCTCGGCCGCGTACCAGAGGGTGAGCGACAGTCTCTCGTCGGTGGCTGCGGCACTCACCGCACTCGGCGCGACCAGCCGGTCCCTGACCGCGGTGGGCAGCACGCCGGTGTGGTCCGCCATGACCGTGAGCTCGTCGTCAGCTGCGGTCGCCGCCTCGACCGGTGCGGGTGCCGTCGCCGGCGCCTCCCTCACGTTCGACGTCGTGGCGCTCGCCCGCGCCCAGGTCAGCACCGTTGCCGCAAGCAACGGTGTCGCGGTGTCGGACACCACGGCGGGCATCGACATCACCACCGCAGACGGGTCGACCGTTCATGTCGAACTCGCCGACGGCCGTTCAGCGGCGGTTGCGGCCGCGGTCAACGCGGCGGACGCCGGGGTTCGGGCGCAGGTCGTCACCACCGACGACGGGGACGTCCTGCGCTTCACCAGCACCACCACCGGTTCGGCTGCGGCGTTCACCGTCACAGGTCTCGACACGACGCCGACCACCGTCACCTCCGCGTCGGATGCTCGCATCCAGGTCGGCACCCCGGGCGCAGGCGGGTACACAGTCTCGAGTCCCACGAACACCTTCACCGGGGTCGAGACGGGAGTGACATTCAGTGTTGCCGCTCTCGCAACCGGAGTGACCCTGGGTGTCGCTGCCGACGACGCCGGCGTCACAGCCGGTGTGAAGGCGGCGATCGATGCGGTGAACTCCGCGTTGTCGACGCTCGCCACCGCCACCGCGCGCGGCGGAGTCCTCGCCGGGGACGGGACGGTCCGGCCGATCGCCCAGGCGCTGTTGGGCGCGGTCACCGACGGCAGCGCCGGCGCGAGCTTCGCGACCTACGGCATCAGCCTCACGGACAAAGGTCAGCTGTCGTTCGACGAGGAGGCGTTCCGGTCGAGCTTCGCGTCGACACCCGGCCAGGTCGTCACCGACGTCGGAACGGTGCTGGCGCAGCGTCTCTCCGACGTCGTCGACCGGTACGCGGCCACGACCGACGGGCAACTGACATCGGTCACCGACAGTGCCGCGAGGCGTGGGACGTCCCTGCAGAAGGAGATCGACGCCTGGGACGTGCGGCTCGCCGATCAGAAGAGCCGGCTGCAATCGAAGTTCGCCGCCATGGAGTCCGCGTTGCAGCGGCTCCAGAGTCAGGGCTCGTACCTGACCTCCGTGTTCGCCTCGCTCGACAGCTCGTCATCGTCCTCGTCATCCTGACCGGGGACCACCAGACAGGAAGGCCAGCCAGTGACCAGCCCTGCCGCTGTTCGGTTCCTCGCCGATCGCGTGCTCACCGCATCGCCCGCGCAGCGTGTCGTCATGCTGTACGACCGTGCTCTGCTCGATCTCGTCCGGGCGGACGCGGCCGGTGCGCAAGGGAGGACCCACGACGCATCCGACGCCGTGATGCACGCGTTGGCCGTCGTCGCCGAGCTGCAGAGCTCCCTCGACGTCTCGCGATGGGACGGCGGCCCCCGGTTGCTCGACCTCTACGACTGGACCATCCGCGAGTTGCTCGCTTCCCGCGCCGGTGCAGACCTCACGCGCCTGCCGGCGGTCAGGACGGTGCTGACCGAGCTTCGGGAAGCATGGTCTGCCGTCGTCAGCACGGATGTGGGCGCTGTCGCCCTCGGCGGTCGCGCGAGCTGAGGACAGCGCAGGCCACCACGACCTTCACCGCGGTTGGCGGATCCCCCGACGCCGACAACCAACGAGGGGCCGGTCCCGTGCGGGAC
>CAXUNA010000003.1:8070-40519 GCA_964252095.1 uncultured Jatrophihabitans sp.
CCCCCCCCCCCCCCCAAAACCACGGGGGGGGGGGCCGGGGGGCGCCCCCCCCCCCGCGTCGGCTCAGTGATGTCAGTTCTTCAGGTTCACCAGGGACTGCAGGATCTCGTCCGACGTGGTCACCACACGAGAGTTCGCCTGGAAGGCCCGCTGGGCGATGATGAGGTTGGTGAGCTCGTTCGACAGATCGACGTTCGACCCCTCGACGTACCCGGCGACGAGCTCGCCACGGCCGCCCTGCTTGGGAGCGCCGATCGACATCGCGCCGGAGTTCACGGTCACCGCGAACTGCGACCCGCCTACTGACTGGAGCCCCGCCGGGTTGGGCACGGTCGCCACCGCGATGGTGCCGAGCTGGTCGGACTCGCCGGTGTCGGCGTTCACCGCGGAGATCACCCCGTCCGCTCCGATCGACCAGGAGCTGTACTGGTCGGTCGTCAACGCCGACAGGTCGAGGTCTCCCCCATCAGCCGACTGGACGACCGAGCCTGCGGGCGTGACGAGATGCCCCGACGTGTCGAGCGAGAACGAGCCGGCGCGGGTCAGGAGCTGCTGATCGCCGTCGGCGACGACGAAGAAGCCGTCGCCGTCGATGAGTGCGTCCTCGCGGCGACCGGTGTACTGGGAGATCCCCTGCTCCATGTTGACCTGGGTCGCCCCCAGCTGCACGCCCAGGCCGATCTGCATCGGGTTGGACCCGCCGGTGCCGGCCCCGGGACGCCCGGCCGCCTCCAGGGTCTGACTCAGAGTGCTCTGGAAGACCGTCGAACTGCTCTTGAAGCCGGCAGTGTTGACGTTCGCGATGTTGTTGGCGGTGACGTCGAGCATCTGCTGCTCGGCGCGGAGGCCGGAGATGCCGGTGAACAGAGAACGCAGCATGGTGCAACCTTTCGGGGTAGGTGCAGTGCAGCGGCGGGCCGGGCGGCCCGCCGCCCGTTACTCGTCGGACACGACGGAGACGATGGATCCCAGCGAGACGTCGGCACCGCCGATCTGCAACATCGGGGCCGCCGCGTCGAACCGGGCGCCGGTGACCTTGCCGGTCTGGGTCGCCCCGTCGGCATCGAGGTAAGTCACCGAACGGCCGACCAGCGAAGTCGCCTCCTGCGTCAAGCCGTTGCGCAAGAGGAGGTTCATGGCGTCGGTCATCTGTTGGGTCGACTCGATCTGGTTCAGCGTGGCGGTCTGGGTCATGAAAGCCGAGGTGTCGGTCGGCTGGGTCGGGTCCTGGTACTGAAGCTGAGCCACGATCAGCTTGAGGAACGCGTCGGAGCTGAGCGACCCGGCCGGTGTGCTGGCGGAAGCCGAGTTCGCCGACACGGCGGCAGCCGACGTCGCGCCGAGTGCACTGATGGGCGATGTCACGAGAATTCCTCCGGTCAGATCAGTAGGTCGAGGTCAGGGCCTTGCCGAAAGCGCCGAGGAGCTGCCGAAGCGCCGACGGCCAGCGGGACGTCACGGTCTGGCGGTGGCCTCGCATCCCTGGAGTCCCCGTGCGGGTGCGACGCGGTCGATCCGTTCCCACCTCGCCCGGGGGCAGACCACGTGGCGGCACCGCCGCTCGCGGTCGGCGACGCAGTGTCCGGTTCGGGCATCCGTTGCACGACGACGCGGGTCTCGGCCGCCGCCGACGCGTCGAGGTGCTGCCGGAGTCCCTCGACCGTCGACCTCACCGCGGCCGTTCCTTCGTCCGAGTCGCACGAGATCTCGACGTGTACACGGCCGTCGACCACTCTCGCACCCACGTGTACGCGTCCGAGTCCCTCCGGCCGGAGGACGACCGCGATGTCGGCACCCGCCGAACCCGCAGCCCACGCTCGACGCGCAGCGCGTGTCACCGGTTCGACCAACTGCCCTCTGACGTCGTGGGTGACGGACGCTGTGGATGTCGGCGCCGAGGTGCCGACGGCAAGAACGGTTGCAGAGGGCAACAGCGAGACCGCTGCCCCAGCGTGGTCGACCGAAGCGTCGACATCCACCTGCCATCGAACGGCCGACGAGGAAGTACCGCCCGCACCACTCGTCACCTGCTCGAGCGCTGCGCGACCGCGCCCGGGGTTGGCAGCCGGAGCGGCCGGGGCGTCGTCAAGTAGGGTGGTACCCACTCCTCGCGACCTCGTCGTGACCTGCTCGGGGACCGTCGGTGGGGTCACGGATCCAGCAGCCGGTCGGGACCCAGATGGTGTGACGACCGGCGCCGCGGTCGTCCCTTCTTCAGACTCCGGCACCGTTCGCGTCACCGCGAGCAGGGCACCTTCTCCAGCCACCAACGGTGGCGGGTCCCACGTCGTCGACGACTCCTGTACCTGTGCCGTCTCCACCATCTCCAGCTCGGGACTCGACAGCAGCCGCTGGGGCGCCGCCACGGAGGAGGCCGACGGTAGCGGCCGTACCGCCGGCGCGAGCCCTGCGCTGCGCAGGCTCTGCAGCTCGGTCCGGGCTCCATCGACCCGTGGGGACCGACCGTCGACTCGTTCGAGGCCCAACGCATGATGGCCGACGTGCTCGAGGTCGAGACCGTTCTCAGACGACGGTCGGACCTCGACGTCGGCCGGCGTTGCGGTCAGAGGTCGGTCCGGGTCAGGTTGCTCGCGTGGTAGGCCGAACGTGGTCGACGGTTGCAACGCGCGGGCCAGCTCGCCTCGGGTCGCGGGCGCGGCCGGCAACGGCGCGTCAGAGGCCGCTGATGACGTCGAAGGAGTCTGCCGGGCGGGCGGGGCGGCCGTGAGCCCGGAGGACGTGGCCACGACCGCCGGGCGGGTGGACGGTCGTGCCACCGGCTGCGACAGGCCCGACACCGACGCGGTGACCACAGCAACGCGCTGCGCCTCCCGGAGCGGGACAGGTCCCCCGTCGGCAGCACGCGGCGGTGCGACGACCGACACCGCGGACGACAGTCGGAGCGGCGGCGACCAGCTGTCGATCGCCAGCGTCGAAACAGGCGCGGCGACGGGTTCCGTGGCAGCCGGCAGAGAGGCAGATGACAGCGCCCGCACCACATGCGGCTTCGCGACATCGACCGGGTCACCGGGAACGGCGGCGGAACTCGGGCGAGCCGTCAGCGCGACGAGCGCCGGTGGCGCCACCACCGACCCCACCGGCCGCGGCGAGAGGTGCTGACCGAGCACGCCTGGAAGAGCCCGCGTCGCCGTCGGCGCACCCGAAACGATGTCAGTGCGCCCAACACCGGCTGGGACCTGGTGCACATCCGGGTACCGGATCGCTTTCCCAGCAGTGCGCGCTGAGTTCGAGGACTGAGGCGCCTGCACGACGCGGGGTTCCGACGACGGCACGATCTGACAGCCGACCGACGACGGAACGATCGACGGGTGTGGCGTGGTCGGCGCCGGCAACGCTGTGGCCGGGGTGGCTGCCAGCCCGTTCCGGCTCCGCGCACCGTGGCCTCGACGCGGCGGCGGAGCGACGTCCGTCGGGTCGGTGGTCAGCGACGTCGACCTCCCCGGGTGGTCGTCTCGCGGCCGCGCGCTCTGACCCGGACCGACACCCGCAACCGCACTCGTCGTGACGGGAACCAGCCGGATCAGGGCAGGCAGGGCTGTCGACGCAGCTGGCGGTGCCGCGGCGGAGGGCCACGCCGTGATGAGAGACGGATCATCGGTGGGGTCGAGATCGACGGAAGTCCCGCGGCTGCGGCGGCCGTCGTCGTCGAGGGCGGCTGCGGTGCCGTCGGGTGCGGCCGCCACCGACGCGATGATTCGTTCGTCGTTGCTCAGCGCACTGCGAACCCACTGGGCCAGACCGGGTCGGCCGGCGGCTTCGACGTCCTGCCCTACGGTCGGACGCGTCGAGGGACCTCGCGCCGAGGTGCCGACGGACGGCACCTCGGACATCGGTGTGCGACCGACGTACGGGGACGGGGGCATTCGCGAACCTTTCGCGGTCCGCCGATCCGTGGCTGGTCGAGTGAGCGCTCCGCGCTCACGACGTTCCTATCGTCGTCGTGGCCCGCGACCTGAGCAGAACCGTCAGACGACGGCGAGGGTGAGCACGCCGTCGGGATAGCCGGCAATCCCGATGACCAGGTCGAGTCGGTTGCCGTGCCGGGTCGCGAGAGCCCGCAGGTCGGAGTCGGCCCCCGATGCCGGGTGGTGGTGACCGGCGAAACGCAGGTGAGGGGTCGTCTCGCCGCGACCGAACGCCGCGACGAGCACGTTGCACATCTCCAGTACGTTCTCGAGGAGGTCCGGCCGCACGAAACCCTCTTCGATGAATTCCGTCACCAACCCGGCGGGGACCAGACCAAGCGCCCCGCCCGCGGCGAGGACGAGGGGAGCGCTCCATCCCGCCACCGCCCTCACCTGCTGGTCGTCGTCGCGGTAGACCGCGAGCAGACCGGTGCCATCCTCGACGGCGGGGCAGCCGGCGTGGGTCACGCTGACGTCGCGGTCGAGGACGTCAGCGAGTACGTTCCGCACCGCGAGCTCCGGTGGCAGGGCCACTGTGAGGGAGTCGGTCATGTCAGGCCCGTCAGACCACGGCCGCGAGCGCGTCGCGCACGTCGTCGGCGGTGAACGGCTTCGTCACCAGGAAGGTCGCTCCGGCACTCGCGGCCTCGTCCCGCATCGACTGCGAGCCCTCGGAGGTGATGAAGCCAAACGGCATCGTGAGACCCTGCGCGCGGATCTGCCGCAACGCTTCGAGTCCTGTCTGCACCGGCATGTTCCAGTCCGAGAGCACGAGGTCGGGCGCGATGTCGCACACCTTCGCCACGAGATCGGCGCCGTCGCTGGCCTCGGTGACCTGCCAGCCGTCGAATCCCGCCTGCCGCAGGGTCCGCACGACAATCCTGCGCATCACCGCCGAGTCGTCGGCGATCACCACGTGTGTCATGAACTGTTCCCCGTTCGTCGTGGCCTGTTCCCGAGGGACGGCATCTCGGTTGCGCCCCGCTCCGCTCGCGGCGAGCCAGGAGGCGTCGTCTGTCCATCGGCGTCACCCGGAGCCGTATGAGCCTCGACGGACACGGGATCTGACACCGGGTCCGCCGTGGTCCGCAAGAGTTCGCCGACTCGCTCGACGATCTGTTCCGTGCTCCACATGACCGCGTGTCGACCCAAGGGCGTCACCTCGAGTTGCGCACTCCGGCGGTCGAGCGGGTGCGGACGCCGCAGCACGAGCCGACGGGATTCGACCCGGTCGAGGACGCCCGAGGTTCCACTGACGGTGAGGTCCAGAGCACGGGCGAGCTCGCCAGGCGTGCACCGTGGTTGCGTGTACACCACGTGCAACGCCATCAGGTCGGTGAGACCGATGTCGAGCCGGGCGGCGATCTCGAGCCGTGCCTGATCGAGTTGGCGGGTGAACTCCCAGAGCTCGAGCCTCTCGTCGCTTGCGTACAGCCGGTCCAGCACCCGTATACGCGTCATCGCTCTCACGAGCACCGTCAGCCTCCTGCTTCACACCCCACCGCGACGGCAGGAGCAACCCGTCCGTGGGTCGCAGCCGCAGACCTCCTCGTGCGGAGGTCGCACAACGCCTGACACATCGGTTCGCCCGCGGCCGAGTTGAGCCCTGCATACGCTCATCCGGATGTCGGCACGTGACCGTCCGGCAGTGATCACCCCGTCATCGCCTCACCGGACGAAGGTCGGCGGACCGGCTGAGCAGTCACAACTGTCGGGCAGTCGAGAGCCTCGAACCTTCCGGGCGGTGGATCTCGTACTCGGCGGACGCCCGCCGGGCTGGCCAGCTGGCATCGCGACGGTACGGGTGACGACGGCCCTCGGTCCGGCGACGACCTCGACCGCAACTGCTCATAGACGATTCGAGACGGCCACCCGGAGGTCTCGACGATGCCGGGGGACGGCTCGCGTCCAGGTCGCCGCCGGGTTCACGTAGGTGGCGGAGATTCGGGTGGGAACGTCAGCAGAAGTCGTCGGTTGACACTGATCGGTTGACCCGTCCCAGGTCGCGTCATCGGTCGGGGGCGCGCCGGACACCGGCTCGTCCACCCCACATGGTCACCGACAGCCGCCAGCGTTCACCGAGACGCACGGTCCCGATCTCCGTCGCTGAGCGTTGACGGACTGCCTGCGTCGGCGTCTTCCCGCCGGGCTCGAGCCGCGTGGCACCGAGATACCTCCGGGCCCGGCCGCACCGCTTCCCCGCAAGATTCCGTCGACAGGGAGTTCGACCGGTCACGAGACGGGTACAGACAGCGCAGTCGCGCTCCATCGGGGGATGAGCGCGGCCCACGGGGGATCGCCGGTTGCATGTCGCACGGCCTTCCGCACACCGCCCGCTCCGCCCGTCGGCTCACCAGCCGGCCGGGCGGGGCGGCGCGTCTCGATTCGCTGCGACCACCGTCACGCCGTGAGTCGGTAACCGCCGGTAACACGCATCGTCTAACGTCGGCGACCCGCGTCGTTCTCGTCGGAGGTTGCGTGCGTCACGAAGTACGGGGCCAGCATGTGGTCGTCAGCGGGGAGATGTCGCTCGGCGCGGCGACGATGGTCGAACTCTCCGACGACCTGCACGCCCTGGTGCGAGCTCACTCGACGGTCTCGATCGACCTCGCCGTCGTCTCGTTCGTGGACTCCACGGGGCTGGGTGTGATCGTCGCGGCCGCACGGGAGGCACGAGCCGCTGGTAACCAGCTGCGCATCACCGCTTTTCAGCCCTCGTGTCTCGGCCCTCATCGAGCTGACGCATCTCCACGACGTCCTGCAGCTGCCCCACCCCGACAGTGGACCTGTCGACACCGGCGCGTGGGCCGATCGGCGAACACGTCTGGATTCATCCCGAGGCGGTTGAAGTCCTGAGGTCTCATGCGGCGCCGCCCAGTCTGGGCAGACCCACATCGTGACCGACACCGGTCCGTCGACCCGTACGTCGAGGGACTCGCCGCCGACAGCGGCGTCGAGGGTCGAGGCACACGAGCTGCGCAGACGGCACGACCCTTCTCCCACTTCCTGCCGTCGATGCCTCGGCGAGCACGGCGCACCGCTGGGTTCCGGCTCGCGTCGAGCCGTTGCCCGCCGTCGACGTCGCGGCACTCGACCACGACCCGGACCTGCCTCCCGCGTCAGTGTCTCGCCCCGACGCGGCCGCCACATCCGGTAGGGGGTTTCTCCCGGTCGAGCGACTCTCCCGTCGAAGGGAAGCGACCCGCTCCCAGACGGCAGCGGAAAGAGCGTGTGGGCGACCCTCGCCGTCACATGACAGGCGCACGGGCCGCACGGGAAAGGAGTACCTCCGTCCGTGGTGGGGTCCCAGCGGATTGGATCGGCACGCCCAGCGCCGGCGACGCGCCGGGAGCAGCAGCTCGAGCCGGTCATCCAGCACGGCGCAACGCTTCGAGCGCGTGTCCTTCGACGGGTCGTACCGAGTCGTGGTCTGCGCCAACCACGTGCTCTCGTCTCTTCCGCGCCACCGGCCACCGCCGGTGGCGACATGCACGGCCACCGTGAGGCCACCGCATGAGGACCCAGGACACCACTGTCCACGCCCTGCACGACCTCGGCGCATCCGTGTGGTTCATACGGTTCCCTCATGGAACCGACGGACCGAACGGCGCAGCCGGTGACGTCTCCGACCCCGTCGAGCGCACCCGGGTCTCAACCGCTGGCTGGGCTCGGTGGGCTGCCGTGAACGCCGTCGCGATCGGGGTCCACCTCGTCAGCGGACCCGCGCTTCTGCTTGCCAACCGCGACCGCGTAGCCGTCACCGCGGCGTCGAGCCGAGACCGTCCTGAAGACTGGTCCGAACGTCACAGCACTCAGCACCACCGCCTACAGGGGCATCATCGGCTTGAAATCAGCCAGGTCAGGCCAGTGGCGTCCTAAGGCGCCGTCGCCCCAAGCGCGACCATTCCTGAGGACGCCGCCAAACGGCAGCAGCGAATCCTGCCACGGGTCCCGCCGGCGCTGACCGGCCTCCTCGTCGTGCTGGGGCCTGGCAGAGTTAACAGCAACGTCTCGGACGACGGCTCGCCGGAGCGATCGACGCCCTGCGCACCCGCGCGCACGACCTCACCACCTCAGACCTCCGACCCGGCTGTTCCGCACACCCACCCAGCAACTGACAAGGACCCGTGACGATCACTCCGAGCAACCCCACCGAATTCCGACGCCATCGACGCCGACGGAACTGAGGACTGCAACACTCCCGCGACAGCGTGGGAGAACTGTTCCTTCCGTGCGTCGAGCGAGAACATCGAACTGGCGAGAGGCACGGACCGGAAACAGAGAGAACGAATCGCCCAGCTGACCATTCTCGGTCACCGCTCCGGACTCCTCGACGATGATCCGCGGTGGGCGTCCGAGAATCAGTCGCCAACGCCTCACGTTCCGGCCTCGACGATGATCGCGCGCCTCTCACACCACCCGGACAGCGACCTTGCCGTGCCCCCGCGGATCACGGACTCGCCGTTCAAGGCAACCCCGGTACCCGCACAGTTCGGGTCGTGGAATGCCGCGCGTCTGCAGCTACCCCTGTCTCGGGCACGCCTGTCGAGACGGGCGCCATGGGAAGACGCTGCTCCCGGCGCGACGCCGCACCGGCGCCCGGGGAGAGTCCCCCACCAGACCTCGACGACTCGTCCGTGGGCCACCACCAGAATCGTCCACCGCGAAGTCGCCCGCCCCGATCATCCGCTCCCTCGTCGTGGTGGGAGGTGTTGTCCTGCGGGTCATGCTCTCCCTGGGCCGCCTCTCGGAGGACACGACGGCGGCGGTACTCGACGAGAGGGCGGTTCTTTCCCCTTCAGCCGGACGACATCGGTCTCCGCTGCCACCCACCACCCCGTGACCCGCTTCATCGGCAGTTGCCCGGTCGTGCGAAGCCGTGTCACACGACTCGTGCTGATGCCCAGGCGCGCAGCGACCTCGTCCAATGTCACGTATCCCTCGGCCAACGACTCCCGTGCAGCAGTCCGTGCACGCCGCAGACGGTGTTGCACCCACGCGGGGCCACACGCCACGATCGACGCCAGTTCGTAGGCGCTGACGCCGGCATCGTGGGCTTCCAGCAGGCACCGGTCCACCAGTTCCGAGGCACCACGACGCTCCGGGCGAGTGACGCCGCGACGCCATTCCGACGCCACGGCATCCGCGACACGCTGTCGGTGCTGCTCGATGTCGACCGTGCCTGCCACCGCGCAATTGTGCTCCCCCGATCTCCGTTGTCTCCCATCAGGTCAGCAGACCGCGGCCACCGCCGAGCGCCGCACGTCGAAGGATTTCTGGGAGGCCTTCGTTGTCCCGATGACGCGCCGATCAGTACGGCAGGTCGAAGCCACAGTCCCGGACGGGACCACGAGTGGGTTCGGCTGTCAGTCCCACGGACTCAGCTGCCCACGGAAGGGTGCCGATGACGACAGCCCGGGAAGTGCCACCGACGGTCGATCTCGACGAGGCGTTGCGGCCTGTTTCGATCGAGCCGCTGTTCCAGCCCATCGTCGATCTGCGCAACGGGGGGATACGGGCATTCGAGGCATTAGCCCGGTGGCCTCGTTCTCCGCAGCTGACTCCGGCCGTGGTGTTCTCGGAGGCGCATGCATCCTCCCGATTGGTCGAGCTCGACTGGACCTGTCGGGTGGCAGCGCTGGACGCGACCATCGCTGCGTCTCCCACTCCGGATGTTCCGGTGTTCATCAACGTCGAGCCCGAGAGCCTCGGCCGCCCGTCTCCAGAGCTGCTGGCACGTCGTTGGGCGCGCGACGCCCCGCGGGCTCGGGTGGTACTGGAGTTGACGGAGCGATCGATGCTGTCATGTCCGGCCGAGGTGCTGCGGTTCGTGAGTCGCGCCAGGGACGAAGGTGTGGGCGTCGCGTTGGACGATGTCGGTGCCGACCCGGGCAGCCTGGCCATGCTCGACCTCGTGTCTCCGGACGTGGTCAAACTCGACCTCGAGCTGGTGCAGAGGACACCTGCCCGCGAGCAGGCCCGCACCTTGGCGGCAGTGATGGCGTACCAGGAACGTACCGGCGCCGCTGTCCTCGCCGAGGGCATCGAGACCCCGGAACACCTCGACCAGGCCGTCGCGCTCGGCGCGGATCTCGGCCAGGGGTGGCTTTTCGGTCGACCCGCCGCGCTGCCTACGACCTCGATCCGAGGGACACCACTACGGCTTCAACCGCTACCCCCACGTACCGGCCGTACACCGTTCGACATCGCGCGGCGTCACCTGCCGATACGGATGGCCACGAAACGGTTGCTCGTTCAGATGTCACGCCACATCGAGGAACTGGCCGAAGACGCCATCGACACGCCCATGGTGCTCACCGCTCTGCAGTCGGCAGATCGTTTCACCAGGCACACCGCGGCTCTGTACGCGCGTCTGGCCGTGACAGCGCCCTTGGTCGCGGTACTCGGCCGTGACATCGCGCCGGTTCCCGCCGAGGGTGTCCGAGGGGTCCGGTTGGAAGCCGACGACCCACTCGGTGACGAGTGGACGATCGTCGTCCTCGGGGCTCGCACAGCCGCAGCGTTGATCGCCAACGACTGCGGTGACATCACGTCCGATCAGGACAGGCGGTTCTCGTTCGCCATCACCCACGACCGCGACGTTGTGACGCAAGTAGCGCGCGCGCTGATCGACCGGGTCTGACCTGACAGCACGGCAGAGCGAGGTACGCGTCAGGTGCGCGGCGGGAAGACGTCGTCGACCGCGATGTCGACCCGGCACGCCGTGAGTCAGATGCTGTCGCGCAGCGTGGCGATCACCTCGTCCTGGATCCGCCGCGCCACGTCGTGCGCTGGGTCGTGAAGCTGACGGTGACGGCGAGATCCACCGCCGCAGCGCGTTCGGGTGCCCCACCGCGCTGTGCGGATGACGGTGTCCGAGCGTTGCCTCTCCATGGTCGCGGTCGTCCGCGACTCCGAACTCCGGCCGCGCACCACGCGTACTCCCGGCACACGCCCGGCAGTGTCACGGGCCAGGACCGCACGATCCGGGCGGCGACGTCGGTGGAGCGGAGGACCGGTCTCTCCGTCGTCGGGGTGAAACTGTCGGTCCACGACATCCACCTGCCCTCCGGCGACGACAGCGACCAGGACGACAGGCCCCTCACGCGTGTCCTGACGCATCGGCGCCGAACCCGCGCACGCCGGTCCGGCCGGCGTCGGCCGAACCGGCGTGGGTCGAGGGGGCCGATGTGGATGCGATCGCCGGATGGGCCGGCCGTTGTCGAAGTGCCTGCACCGGCCGAGGAACGACGTTGCAGCCCGCCGCGAGGGCTGCGCGGA
Source organism: uncultured Jatrophihabitans sp. (assembly GCA_964252095.1). Taxonomy (GTDB): domain Bacteria; phylum Actinomycetota; class Actinomycetes; order Mycobacteriales; family Jatrophihabitantaceae; genus CAXUNA01. Next base: position 19,278 of record CAXUNA010000003.1, read on the forward strand.
TGCATCACAGTTCGCGCATGGAAGTGGTCAGAGCGGCAGGCGTCGAGTCGTACGGTCAGTCGCCGAACGGCTGGGCCGGCGAGGACTCCGGTCGCCGGAACGACCTCGACGCACAGGTCGGTCGGCGGCAGAGTCCCGTTGCCGGGTCACCGGAATCTCGTGGAGCCCTAGAGTCATCGCATGATCAACGACACGAACCGGCGGGATGTGCTGTCCGCTGCCGCTAATCTACGAACCGCAGCAACGAACCCGTCGACACAACAACTGGCCGACTGGCTTGCTGGTCGACTCGCCCTACGGAAGCAGCACAGCCCCTACACCGGCCCGCCGCCGTGGCACGGCTTGCAGGACGTTCTCAACGCGCTCCAGGCGGACGATCTCCTCGTCGTCCAAGGAGCGTCTGTGCCGGGTTCGACATCGGCTCCCGGCACCGACGGTGACCTGCGAGTGGCGTTGACGGAGCACGGACTGCGCGAACTCGGGCGGTGACCCGGGCCCCTGGCGACGGGTCCGGAACGGAGTTGGTCGGGCCGATCCGAACGAGCATGCGCCTCGCCGGCGCGGCGGTTCACGCTGCGCTGTCGCCGCGCGTGTGAGTCATCGACGCCACGACTTGAGCGAAGAGCACCTGGTTGTCCTCGTCGACCGCGGCGGCCAGGAACCGCTCGAGGTCCGCCACGGCCTGGGCCGTGATGGGCGAGGGCCACACCTGCCTGGCGACCGGCAGGCAACCGTCGTGAGCGGCCGTCGAGTTCACGCGCTGAGGATGGCAGGCGCTCTCTCGCGACGCCAACTCGAAAACGGTGGGAACGCGTGGCGAGATCGACCGTGTCGCTCGCTATCGGTTCAGCCCTGGTCCCAGATCGACGGTCCCGTCGCCGCCACGGATGCCAGGATGAACCAGGACGCGGCCGCGACAGCCGACTCTGTCGTCATCGACGTCGGACCGTCGACAGTGGTGGCGTACGGCATCGACCCGTCCGACCGTTGCAGTGGCATCAGGTTCGACAACGTTGTGTCGGAAGCTGCCGCATCGCCGCTGCGCTGCTGCGCGAGAGCAACACCCGCCGACCCCTCGACCCACACGTTGTGAGGAGCGACGGGGAAGATCTGCTGTGGGTAGTAGCTACGGAAACCGACAGTTCCGGCGTCGGACGACGCGAAGGCTGCCGTGTGCGCAAGCGACTGCGCGGCGAGATCCATGCGGCCGATGCCGCGCAGGAAGAGCGTTCCCCAGGAGTTGACGTCGAGGGCGTCTGTCTCGTCCGGACCGTCGGCGGACAGACCTCTGCGGAAGCGTCCCGCTGTGGGGTTCCACAGTCGGTCCATGATGGACCGGGCGAGCACGGAGGCGGCGTTGCCGGCGGCGTTGTCACCGAGCACCGACGCACCGAGTCGGAGGGCCTGCCAGCCGTCCAGGTTGTGCTCGGTCGAGACCCACCCACGTCGGCGAGTCCGAGCCGTCACCGGACTGTCCGGCATCCAGCAGGCCGTCGGTGCGTCGCTGGGCCTTGAGGAAGGTGAGACCTCGAACCGCGGCCTGCCGCGTTGTGGCGAAGGACGGGTCGGAGCTGCTCAACGTCTGTAGCCGCAACAACGCCCACGTGGCCAGCGCGGTGTTCCCCGTCCACTGCATGCCTTCGCGGCCTCCTGGGTTGCGCACGTCCACAACATCGACGAACCCTCCGCCCGCCCGCTGCAAGGCGATGAGGCCAGCGGTCAACGCGGTGGCGTCCTGGCCGAGCGCAACGGCAGTCGTCGTAGCCATTGCCTGGTCGTACGCGGCTGAGGTCGTCGACCCCGAGGAACTCCGTACGAGGCCGAAGTCCGGTGAGCTCTCGGCCAGGACCGAGCCCGAGCGAGCGTCGACGAGGCGGAACACCTTGGTGCCCTGCGCGCTGGAAGCGAAGATGAAGGTGCCGTCAGCGCGAGCCGGTTGTTGCGCCACCGGGTACTCGACGTCGGTGACGACGGCCAGGCTCACCGTCCAGCCGTCGAAGACCAGGGCTGCAGGCCAACCCGTCCCGTACGGCGCGTACGAATTCGCGGAGTCGAGCAGTCCCAGCGCCCAGCTGCCCTTCGGTGGATTGGAGGCGGCACCCAAGTCGATCATGAAGGTCCCATCGCCTGCCACGGCGGCCTGCAGCGGCACCTGAACGCGGCCCGTAGCGGTGTCCTTGTACGCCTGGACGATCCACCGCCCCACGGCCGGCGTGACGTTGACGTGGCCCGACACCTGCTTGGCGTAGGTGGCCGGCACGGCTGCCGGCCGGTCGACCGCGATCGACGCGGGGTCGATCACGGCGGGGGACATCACGCCCGGCAGCACCGCAGTTGCCTCGGTGTCTCCTTCATCGCAGCCCGCTCGAAGCTCGACGGCGGCGGTTGCACCGCCCAGCGTTCCGAACTGCCGTGGCCCGTTGCGCACGCGCGGAGTATGGGAGAACGGGGCCGCGTTGTCGATCTGGCGCGAGCGCTGCGGCGGTGACCGCGCCGCGAAGCCAGTTCGCGTCCTGGCGGCGGGGGTTTCGGTCCGACCGTCTCAGCGGCGGACCGCCGGGGTCTGGCGACCACCGCCATGGGTCATCGCGACTCGCCTCATTCAGGGATCCACCACCGAGACCAGCCACGCCTGGCGGTCCCCGATAGTGTCCGGCTGGGTGCCTCAAGTGCGACGGTTGCGCAGGAGGATCGCCTTGTGCACCCGACGGGTGCCCTGATTCTGCCGGGATGGACCACAGCCGTCGAGGGTTAAGTGGCCGCGCCCGTTTCGAAGGCCGCCAGCACGCCGGCGGTGTCGGTGCACTGTGCGTCCAGTGGCGCGTGGCACTCAGGCAACACGCGCCGGACCTCTGAGACGAGCGTCTTAGCCAGTCGTCCGGTGTTGGTCGCCGTCGCACGGCGTCGCCGCATGCCGCGGACAGCTGGGTGACCTGGTTCGGGCAACGGTGTTGCGGTCCGCCGAGCATCCGGTTGCTTCCTCAGGGCCCCGACGCCGTCGGCCGGGAATGATCAGGGGTTCGTCGTTACCGGCGGCGTGGTGCTGCCTGGGCCAGCGCACTTCGCGACACCAGGAACCGCGCTGTTGTTCGCACCCTGGGACACATAGGTCGCGGGGAACCAACCCCAGCCTTCGGCGTACGGGAATTTGAGCACCTTGTCCCCCTTGGTCCACATCCACCAGGTGTTCCTTGCCGAGCCCACCGGCGGGTTCGAATACCCCTTGAAGTTCCACTGGCAGGCCATCCAGTTGCTACCGGCATAAAGCTCGCCCGTGCGTGTCTGATCGTCGTAGGTGTAACCGGTTTTGTATGTCGTGCACTGATATTCGTTGTAGCTGGTGCCCATGAACTTGATGTTGTGGCCGTTGTCGTAGCAGGAGGAAGAAGTCAACGCCTGACCCGGCGCCGCACTCGCGCCTGGGGCGACCACGAGCATCAGCAAAGCCACCGCAAGTGCCATGGCTCCGCCGATAGAGAATGTCAGCTTCACGGCTTCCCTGCCTGTCTGTCGGCTGTATTACCCGGGACGGTAGCCACCGGCACACGACCGCGTCCAGAGCGGACGCTGACTCGAGCGCCGCGGTAGCCGCGCTGCTGCATCTCCGAACAGTGCGCAAACACTGGATTGACGATGGACGCCACCTTCTGAGACAGCGGGTGCGTCGCAGCGTCCCGACGCGTAGGGGTACCGCAGTTGTCGAAGCAGTGGACCCGAACCGGACGGTCGCCGTTGGGGATCCCAATCTGCGAGCACCGCGGCAGCACGCTCTAGCGGCCGTCCGAACGATCGATCTTTGAGGGCAGGGGCGGAGGGGAAGGGGCGTACGACACCGCCCAGGCGGTCATCGCGTAGCTGCTACCCGAGCGCTGAGCGGGACCGATCCCAGGCTCAGTGAGGTAAGGATCGCGCGGGAGACGCGATCGCCGAGGCTTGCAGTGGGTAGTAGGTCCACAGTACCGACCGTGCGACCTGCGTCGATGATTCACTGACGTACGTTCGCGTACGCGGCCCCGTTGCGCCGTCACGAAAGGCGGTCTTGATGTCGGCGTCAGCTCTGGTGCGGTGGATTCGGCTATCGACCATCGGGGTGGCCGTGGCGTGCTCCATCGTGTCGACGGCGGCCGCAGCGGCAACAGCGGCAATGCCCGATTCCGCGCCGTCTCGAGCCGGTGGCGTCTCAGCTTCGAGCGTGCCGACAGCCGACCTTGTTGGTGGTCAGGTGTTCGACCTCCTGACCAAATGTGACGCCGGGTGCACCGGACCACCCAACACCCATGTCGCTCTCAGCTCCGACTGGGCGGTGGAGATCGTCAATGATTCTCTCGCCACCTGGCGGCGACCCGACCTCACGAGGCGGGTCACGAACCGGGATGACTGCTACTTGCTCGCCGTCGACGGGTATTGCTCGGACCCGTCGGTGATCTGGGATCCAGCATCGGCGAGGTTCTTCATCTCCGCGGAGTCGCACACCTCGATCAACTTTGCGGTATCGGCCACGGCTGACCCAACAGGTCCTTGGTATGTGCACTCCGAACCGGTCCCGACCGACTCGATCGACAACCCCCGACTGGTGGTCAGCACCGACAAGGTCGTCATTGGGACGAACGGGTCGCAGCTGTGGGTGTACGACAAACGCGACGTCCTCGCCGCCACCAGCTCACCGATGACACCCCGCACCGTCGAACTCAATGACTGCACCTACACCTACGGCTGCATCCAGCTGCCGCTGGCCGAACCGACCGACCCGAACGTCTACACGTTCACCAACAGCAGTCGCGACACCAACGCCTCGGTCGGGGTCATCACCGGCACGCCGGGCGCCGGGAACGTCAAGATCACCGACGAACGGATCGCCTTGGCGAAGCTACTCGCCTACCCATCCGACTACCCCCTGCCGGCGCCGCAGCAGGGCGGCCCCGACCAGCTCGGGGCGATCGGCCTGTACGCCGAGGCTGGCGCGGTGCGGGCGGGTCGGCTGTGGTTGCCGATCGGCGTCAGCTGCCGACCGACACCTGGCAGCGCGGTGGTGGACTGTGTCCGGCTCATCGAAATCGACGCCTCGCAACCGGGCCACGCCAGCCCCGTCTTCGACACCACCGTCGGCTTCGCCGGTCAGTACCTTGTCGACCCCGACGTCGTACTGACCGGCACCGGGCATGCGGTCGTCGTGGCGACCGTGACCTCCCCGACCATGCACCCGTCGCTGGCCGCGCTCGCCGTCCGCGCCGACGGAACATCCGGGCCGCTCGAGGTGGTACGCCCCGGGACCGGGTACATCAGCGCCGACTACTACGCGCCGAACCTGATCCGCTGGGGCGACAACTCCTGGGCCGTGCCCGACCCCGATGACGCCGACAGCGTCTGGGTCGCTGGCGAGTACGCCACCGACTACTCCGGCCTGTGGGGCACAGCAGTCGCCCACGTCGCAGTCGACGATCCCGACTGCCCGACTGCGACGTCGTGCGCCCCCGGAACCTTCCGGGCCGTCACCCCCGCCCGCGTGCTGGACACCCGCACCGGTCTCGGCACCGCGTCCAAAACGGCACGATCGGTGGCGTCGGGGACCCCGTTGACCCTGCAGCTGGCCGGCCGCGGCGGCATACCCGAGACCGGTGCTGGCGCTGCCGTCGTCACCGTCACCGCGGCCCGCGCCACCGCTCCCGGGTACGTCACCGCCTACGCCGGCGGAGCCACCCGCCCCGCAACCTCGACGCTGAACTACATCCCGCAGCGGCCCACCGCGAACACCACCATCGTCCCGCTCGGGCCCGACGGGGCCATCACCCTGACGAGCGTCAACGGCACCGGCCGCACCGTCGACCTCATCGTCGACGTCACCGGCTACGTCCTGGCCGGCGCCGCCGACACCGCCGGCGGCTACGTCCCACTGCCACCCGCCCGGCTGCTCGACACCCGAACCCCCGCCGCACCGGTCGGCCCGAGCGCCTCCCGCCGACTCGTCGTCGCCGGCAAGTCAGGCCTGCCCGCCGCAGCCGGCATCACCGCGGTCGCCGTCACCGTCACCTCGACCCGCATCACCGCGCCCGGCTACCTCGCCGCCTACCCCGACGGCACAGCCGCGCCCACCACGTCGACGTTGAACTACCTGCCCGGCCTCAACATCGCCAACACCACCGTCGTCCCGCTCGGCGCCGACGGTGGCATCGCGATCAAGAACGCCAGCGGCCGCAACGCCGACATCGTCATCGACGTCATCGGCTACTTCCGCAGCGCCACCCCAGCCGCGGCCGGCGGCCTGCTCACCAACACGCCGCGCCGCATCCTCGACACCCGAACCGGACTCGGCGGACCCGCCGGCGCCGTCCCCGGCAGTACCGGCCGGGCGGTCCGCGCCGCACCGGCGGGGTCTCGCGCCGCAGCCGCGTTGATCAACCTCACCGTCACCACCGCGACCGCACCCGGATACCTAACCGCGTACCCGACCGGCTCACCGGTACCCGCCACCTCGACGATCAACTACGTCGCCGGCATCACCACCGCAACGTTCGCCGTCGTCCCGCTCAGCACCGACGGGAAGTTCGACCTGCGCAACGCCAGCGGCGGCCGTACCCACCTGATCGCCGACCTGCTCGGCACCATCACCAACTAGGCGACGCCGCGCCTGCCCCTGAGTAGACAACCGTCTCATTTGCGGAAGCTCAACTGAACCACTTGCCCTCAGGATGAGTCTGCACCGTGGGCTTAGGGCTTACCGGCGGCGAGCCAGTCGCCGAGGTGCAGGTCAGCTGGGGTTGGCTGCTCGATAAGCGTCTCGAACCGCAGCCGGCAGGGAACCCCGGGCGCTGAGCTCGTGACCGTTCTCCCACGCCCACTGACGTACCAGCTTCGGGTTTACGCGATCGCTGACGTCCGCCCTCTTTCCGCGGCGGTTCGCGGCGGTCGACTTCTTCACCGCCGCCGGCTTCGGCGAGCGCGGCGCACTGTCCGCGGACGTGCTAGCGGCAGTGGTCAGCGTGACGTCGTAGATGCTGTTGATGACCCGCAACGCGTCGGCGAGCGGCTCAGTGGAATCGATCGTCAGCTTCATGGGTCCATTGTGACGAACCGTTGCGCGGGACCTGAACCTGCCGGTTCATCACCCATCCGGCGTTCGCCAAGCGATCCGTGACTGAGACGTCGCGGTCAGGGATCCCTTGCGGACACGACCGGGCCGGCCGATCGCCCGTCGCAGTTGGCGGCCCGCAGCGAGACTGCTCGTGCCTGGACGCGCCTGCAGTGCCACCTGTCCCCGCTAGGCGCCGGCGGAGGTTCTTCATCTGCGACTAGGACGGCCGGTAGGGATGGTCATGGCGGTTGGTCGAGCTGGGGCCAGACCCCTACTTGTCAGCAGAGTCCAGCACATTGGTGAGCTCAACGGCGCGCTCTCGAGTCCGTTCGTGGGGGGCTGACGTAGCGAGCTGCCCGATCTCACGGCGACGGGCCGCCACTGCGCCAAGCAGCGCGCGCTTGAAGGCGCACACTTCGACCTCATCCTGTGCAACCTCGGGGTCCAGAGTGAAGCTGGTGGTGAGCTCGATCAGAACGTCGAGCGCGGCATCCGCGCTCCAACGGGTGCCGCTGCAGGCCATCGCGAGCAGGTCGTTGACCGCTGGCAGTGCTGAGCGGCGCAGCGTGCCGCTGTGATCGTGGCCAATGGCGTTGAGGACCCCGTGATACGCGGCCTGACTCGACTCGTCGTCAGCGGCGCTCGAGATCTGCTCCATCGCCTCGCGGAATGCGGAGCTGTCCGACGTCGTCGACATGCGGTGCATCCTCGCACCCCACCGGGGGGCTTGGGCGGCTGAGCCTCTGAAAGAAAGCACCAGAGCGGCGCGTCAGCTGGCGGGCGTCAAGTGCGACGGTCGCGTTGACGGATCCCTGGCCGCGACCTCTCGGTGGTGGGCCCACCTTTGCGACCGCTTTGTAAGCGGTTGGTGGGGAGAGCGTCTGACTAGGAACGCCTGGCGGAGGGCCACACGACCTCTGATAGGACTGGTGCCACGCTGGCCTCGCTCACGCGCGTCGGCAACACTGAACGCGGCCTACTTGGAGGCTGCGCCCGGCGTTCTTGGGTCGAAGGAGGCAGGGCCATCGGGGTCGCCGTGGGGCTGATCGCAGCGGCCATCGTCACGACCGTTGCGCTCTTCGCAATCAACAGAGACGCGCGAGCCGACCAACGACAGTTCCTTCAAGACCCAATCGGGCAGGGTCGCGCGCGGCGCGCCGCCGTCGGCGCCTTGTTGAGAGGGCGCGACCACAACGATCCCGTCGTGCGTCAAAGTCAGGAGTCGATCGCGCGGTCCCTCGGCTCCACTGGCTACGCCAACGCGACGCCCTTCTTGCTGTGGACCGGCGCCTGCGCAGCCCTTGCCCGATCTGCGAGCTCCAACAGGACGTTCGTCATCCTCGGGGCAACCTTGTTCGCACTACTCACCGTGTACCAGGTCGTCCTCGTCGCGTCGGCCCTGCGATACCAGCGCCGCCACACTGAGCCGTGACCACCGTTGCCATGCCAGGCAGGCCGGTTCGACACGGCGCCCCGGGTTGCTGTAGATGACGATCGCTACCTGCACGCACCGCTGGCTCGGCGGCGGGCACCTTGGAGTTCATTCAATCCATCGTGACGCGAGCGCCTGTGTGACGTTTCTAGGTTTGCGAATGCGAACCCTGGCCGTTCCGACCGAGCGCGCGGATGCGGGTCCGGACGTTGGCGTTCGGCTCTTTCCAGAGCATCGCGCGGAGCGTCTCGGACGCGGCGGGGGGCCAGGTGTCGCGCGGCCAGATCTCGAGGACGCTGAGCGCGCAGTTGCGTACACCGACGACGCGGTTGTGCAGGCCGGCCTCGACGGCTTGCCATCCGACGCCTGGGTGATCGCGCAGTCCCTGCAGTAGTTGCTGCAGGCAGTGATCGGCGGCGTACTCGGCGCCGAAGCCGAGGTCGTTGCTCGCCCCGGCGCGCACGGCGTCAAGGGGAAGCAGGGTGGCCGCTTGAGCGACGAGCTCGACGATGCCGTCGCGGTCAGCGTTGCGAACCAGGACCCCCCACAGGTAGCCGCTGTGAGGGACACGCGGCAGCCACGACATCAGCACGGCCTGGACGGGCAGGTCGAACCGCCACCCTGCGCCGACCACCTGGGCGACCCGGTCCCAGTCGTCGCAGTGCAGCTCGGCCGCGACAAGGGCAACCCACGGCGAGCGGTTCAGGACCGACGTGCACGTCAGTCGCAGCTGACTGTGCTGCTGCGCGGTCAAGTATGGGTTGGTCTCGGCTACGCCCTGCAAGTACGCCTCGAGCCCGATCAGGCAACGCAGACAGCGCACTGTCGGCGCGGCGGCCTCGACCCAGCGGAGGTAGGCGCCCAGCGCCGCCGCGCCGTCTGGGTAGTCGCTCATGTCCTCGGCGGGCCCGCCCATCGCGAGGGCGCCGAGCAGGTCGCCGGCGTGGTCGAGCAAGGCCGGGTCAACTTCACCGGTCAGGGCATCGGCGAGCCGGCCAGCGGTGGCGGCAACGAACGCCGTCTCCTCGAACATGACGCCGTTGCGGTAACCCTCGCGCAGCAGCCAGTTCTGAGTCTCCGGGTTCGTCGTGGCCTTGAGCCGGAGGACGGCGTGGATGCGACCCCAGTTGCGCACCTGTTGCGCCAAGTCGAAGATCCAGGGTTCTGGGTCGTCGAGGAGATTCTGGAAGGCGACGAGCACGTACAGCGTGAGCTCCTCCACCAGGCCTAGCCGCGCTAGCAGGGGCGCGTCTGCAGCCGTCCCCGAGACCCCGAGCATCGCGATACCGGCCTTGACCACGCCGCGGGTCGTGCCGTGGGTGCAGAGCCAACGCGCGAGGTCGGCCCGCCGCCGTCGACCTGCCATTCCGACCACGGGTAGATCGGTGAGCAGCCGGTCGACGTCGTGCGGACCGGCAAGCGCGTCAAGCAGTCGGCAAACCGAGAGCACCGACTCGTCGGCTGGCCACGCCGCCAGCAGCGTGGTTATCGCCGCGGCGGCCAGCGCCGGCGCGTCACTCTCGGCGGGGCCGCCTCGCAGACTCATCACGCCGTCTAGCGAGCCGCCGCCCCATTGCAGCTTCGTGGGATCGCGAACGGGCCGGTCTGGCAACGGCTCGCCGGCGTCGGGCAATGGTCCCCGGCCACAGGCGGGCAGCAAGGCCTCGACATGCTGGAGGTAGCTGAGACCAGGAAGCGGTTCGACCGAGGACAGCGTCCACCGGTCATGGCTGGACAGCGAGCGAACGGCGAACGGCGGAGCAGGAGGCACGTTGACGGTGCTTAGCGGCGCACCGGGACCATCGTTAACGAGCGTTGCGTGGCTACTGGACAGTAGCCCGTCAAGTCGTCTGACGAGCGGCCCCAGCAAGCGCCGACCTCACGACGCGGTTTCGCCCCTGGCCGTCTCGCCAGGGATCCCATCTGAGACGCGTGCGCTCAGGGTCTTCAGTGAGACGATCGCGTTGAGCGATCCCTCGCTGAGACGTCTCGTGGGCGGATCCTCTGCAGCGAGAGCGCCGCCGGCAGCGCTGCCGACGGTGTGCGTAACGGATCGCTCAACGCGACTGTCTTGTCAGGACCCGAGCGGACGCGTCTCGGAAGGATCCCTTCCGCACACCCGTCGGCGGCCCTGACGGCGCCGGCTCGCAGCAGGGGATCGCTCTGCGCCCACGACTCGTGGCTTCGGCGGCACGGCCAAATGATGACTCGGTGGCCGATGGACCCCGCTTGCGCGTGCTGGCGCAGGTCGAAGGTCCGGAGGCCGAGCGGCCACGGCTGCTCGACGATGTACGCCGGGATCATCCCGAGCTATCTCAGCCCAATGAGGGTTGGTTCGGCATCGACATCGTGTGCGGTCGGGACGGCGTCGTACGGACAAGTGCACTCGTCTGCAGGACGTCACCGCCACGGAACCCGTGGCGCAACCTGCCGTAGCCGTCATTGAGTTCGCATATCGCGAACCGCTCAAAACGCCCTTCAACGGCTCCGTCGCGACGATCCTCGGAGATGCGGATACCGACTGGGACGTCCGCCGACGGACGAGCGGCTAGTGCGTCCGCCAAACCTGGGTGATCAGTTCGTCGCGTACCTCGAAGATCGTAGTGCCGATAGTACGTCGTTGGTCACCGGTCGCTCGGAAGTCGGCGGTCTGCACGAACTGCACGCAGACGTACTCCCGGTCAGCAAGCATGAATGTGACGGCAACATCTACGTTCATCCACTCCGCCGCAGCGACCGCTGTGAGGAGGCTTGACTTACCGTCGAAATCGACGGCCTCGAGCGAGTGGCAGCGTACGTTGTCGTGCACGAGCGCTGCGGCACGATCTGGGTTCTGCTGTCGCACCGTCTCGAGGTACTGCTCAACGATTCGCAAACTTACTTCACGCTGAGCGAACCAGGTGGACTGCTCGGCCAGCCGCTCATCATCCGCCGTACTCGCGCGCGTTCTCTGTGTTTCATACCTCGCTGGTGCCCCCGCTGACCTTTGTTCGGATCGGCGACGTCGCCGGTCGCGGCGGTTCGCCAGCTCGTCGTCAATGCGGCTTCGTTCAGCGGTCAGCCGCACGTACCGGTCGTGGGCGACTTTCTCGTCGCTGAGTTCCCATTCCGCGTTCGTCCGAAAGACCGCTCTGGTGTTGGCCAGCCGTTCCTGCTCGCGGATACTCTGATCGAGCTCTCGCTTCAGGTCGCTCAGTTCCTGCGCGCTGTAGTGCTCGTATGGCCCGTCGTCGCTCACTTACTGTCCCCTCTCCTTCTTAACTACGCCTGCCACTCGTACTCGTTAGCCTGCCCTACTTGGGCGCAAGCCCGGCGCCTGATGGAGCGCACGCAAATAGAGGGGAGGTAATGGCGCTAGGGTCTGCTGCACGGATAGGTCCCACATCGGCCGAGGTGGTCGAGCGGCGGTAGCCGGAAGCGGCCACGACCGAGCCGTCGCAGATGACGAACCTGACCTGCAGTCGCGGTCCGACGAGCGAAGGCCGCTAGCTGCTGGGGTGCACACCCGTCGCACATAGCTGGTCCGTAATTATCTCGCATTCAGGTGCGATCAACGAACATCGACCTGAGGCGCCAAGTCGACCGATCATGAGGCAGCTCCTGCGGCGCCAGTGCGGGTGTACGTCTCGGCTGTTTCGCGTACAACTGCAGCAGACCGCCACCTCGGCGGGAGTTGTATCCGCGCGCAGAGTTGGGCTCAACGTGCACGAGGCGCCAACTCCTGCGCGGAACGATGGGGTGTCGCAGCACGGGCCGGCTCTGAGCCCAGGTCGGGGCTGTCCCTGGCTCGGCGGGCGCCGAGGCCGGCTGTGGTGGCTTGAGCGCGAAGCAACGCTGATCTTGCCGTCTCGAAATCGCGTGCGTCCACGGTGATCAGGCCTGACCCGCGGCGTCCTTGCAAGAACTGGTGCACCCGAGATTCCCTGGCCAGTTAAGGGCCGCGGACGCCGAAGGGACTGCCGGTGCGCAGCAGGACTCCCCCGCCCCGTCGATTGTCCGGGCTGTCCGGACTGGAGCAGTCTGTGCAGGTTCAGCGCATGGTCGACTGCGGGTGGTCGACCGGTCTGTGGTCGACTTCGGCGAGCAGTGGGGTGGCCGGTGGCGCGAATGCCTACCCGCACGGGCCATCGCCGAGATCAACGCGGCTTCGACCCGGGCCGCGGCTTGATAGCTCGGGTACGGGCCGGCAACCTGCAACCCGTACTTGCCCGTCGCGATCAGCGCCGCCAGGCCCGCGTTGTGGCTGCCGCCCGCGTGGGACTGGGCTCGGTCCGGAGTCAGGCCGCGGCCGGCGTAGACGACCGTGCCGTCCAAGCGTCGGTAGAGGTAGACACATGCCCGCGACCGCCGGTCCGACACAAACAAACTCATCAATCACGCACCGCAGCGTCCCGTGACGGCCAGTCCACGTCCACCGGGGGAACCTCATCGCCCCATCTGCATCAAAGGTCGAGGCGGTCACCCACCCGCACCGACACCCAACCGGACGCTTAGCCTCTTGCAACAAGGAGGTTGTCAGCGACGGGGATTCATCGAACCGTCACCGAATCGACCACCACATCGTGCTGGTCACCACCCTGCGGCGGCTGTCACCGTCGGACCATGGCCTTACGGACGGTCACCGCCGTCGCCCACGTGCTGCTGAACGCTGCGGCCAGCTCGCCCATGCCCAGACGCCGGTGCCGCTGGTGCGGCCACGACAGCCGCCGCAGTGTGTGCGGCCCGAACTGCCATCAGCAGCTGTCGCTGTACTGGCAACCCGGTGAGTCCTGACCCGATTCGCACGAGAAAGCTCCAAGACAGACAGGCTTTTCCTGATTTGCTATATAGCGCCGACAGTGATTGTTGTGTCAATCAAGACCGGAGCCGTCGAAGATTGGCATCCGCTCCACGCGACGGCGGGTGTGATCGTCCGTGGGTCTTGACGCTGGGCGCGGGTGCGTGGGTGATCCCGTTCAGTGCAGGGTAATGAGGTCCTGCACGTCATCGACCGGCAGCTGTCCGTCGACGGTCGCGGTGACCGTCATGTCGCCCAGCGCGATGGCGCCGCCGTACGTGGACAGGAACGAGGTGTCGGCGGCGTCACGGCCGGTGGCGATCCGCACCAGCGATTCGCGTGGCGCGAGTAAGGTGCCGTCGACGACATGCCAGGCCGTCGACGAATGCCTCAGCAACACCGTGGAAGTCCATTGGGTCGAGACCCGGTGCGTACACGGCGACCAGCCGGGCGGTATTTGCTTCGCTCGCAGCAGTACCACGGCGAGATGGCCGAAGTCACGGCACACCCCTCGGCCGGCGAGCAGGGTGTCGACGGCACCGTCGGTGGGGCCGCTGCTTCCGGACACGTACTCCAGTTGCGTGCCGACCCACGACGACACCGCGGCGAGGACGTCGGTCGGCGCGCCGATGTCGCGGAACAGCCGCGACGCGAACCCGACCATGCGGTCGGACTCGGCGTAGCGGCTGGGCCGCAGGTACAGCAGATGCGCCGCGATGTCGTCGGGCGGCGGCGTCGAGACGCCGGTGAGGGTGGCGTCGTAGCCGATTTCGAGTGCGCCGCGGGCGGCGTCGACGACCCAGATCCGGCCACCGACCGGGGCGGCAACGTCGAGCAGCTCAACAGGGTTGCCGTCGAGGGTCACGGAGACAGTCTCTTCGAGGTGGTCGGCGTGCTCGGCCGCGACCGCGACCTGCACCGCAAGGCGTGCCGGCTCGGTGACGGTGACTTCGAGGCGTGCGGAGACAGTCCGGATCATGGGGCGCATTCTGTCGGGCGTGGCCGCTGCGGCGCGCACCGATCGGCGTGACGGCCGCGACACCTCGACAGCGCCGGCCGCGTATCGCGGCAGGTGGCGCGACGGCGACACACGGTCGGCAGCCGTGATGTCGTGTGCGCTGGCCGCGTCGGCTGGAGTGGCGGGTCGTCAAGAGCCTGCGGCACGCCGAACCTGATGGCTGCGCGAGGCGCCCGGACGCACCATCGTTGTCTCTCATGCTGCGACGTAGGACCGGACCGCGTGCCGACCTCGCAGATGGTGCTGTCCGACCGCCGGCGCCCGAGACGGCTGACCGGTGTCGTTGCCAGGCGCCTACGTAGCCGGGTACCCACGACGTGGACGGGTCAGGCTCCGCTGCGCTGCCGCACGGCTCGAGGTGCAATGAGCCGGTCCGGGCCATTACCCGACGGGTCTGATGCGGGCTGAGCCCGCCGCCGCGCCTGCTCGCAAATCAGCGGGCGGGCACGGTGCGGTCCAGATGTCAGTTCTTGAACGCGTCCTTGACGTTCTCGCCGGCGTTCTTCAGGTCGGCCTTGGACTGGTCGGTCTTGCCTTCGGTCTCGGTGGACTTGTCACCGGTGGCCTTACCCAGGGCTTCCTTGGCCTTGCCCGCGGCGTCCTCGACGGCGTTCTTGGCCTTGTCCAGTGCACTCATGACTGCTCCTGACACTCAGATGGCGGCGGCGGCCGCTGGTTGTGGACACCAGGAGGTCATCCTCCCACCAGATTGGACACGGCTCGGTGGCGGTTAGTCGCACCGCGGCACCGGTCAGGCCGCAGCGTCGGGGAGGACGTCGTCGACGGTCACGTTCACCTGGACTCCGGTGACGCCGATGTCGCGTCGTAGAGCGGCGATGACGTCGCGTTGGATGGCGCGGGCGACGTCGGGTGCGGGTTCGCCGTAGGTGACGGCGACGGCAAGGTCGACGGCGGCGGTGCGGCCGAGCACGCCGACCGCGCTGTGCGGGTGCCGGTGCCCGAGGGTGGCCTTCTCGACGATGGCGGCCATGCGGGATTCCGACGTACGGCCGAGCACGACCCGCACCCCGGGGACGCGGCGGGCAGTGTCGCGGGCGACCACCGCGACGATGCGGGCGGCGATGCGGATGGCGCCGCCTTCGGCGGCTTCGAAGGTGAACCACGTGTCCCGAACGCGGCGGCGCACCGAGGCCATGATCGACGTCGTCAAGCCGTCGGGGACGGCGACCGGGGTGCGGGCGGCCGCGTGCACCGGTGCCCACAGGTCGGTGAGTTCGGCCAGGGTGGCCTGGCAGTGCACGCACCCGCGCTCATGCGTTGTCAGATCATCGGCGTAGCCGTCGGCGACCTGTTCGAGCAGGTCGTCGACCTGCGCGCCGCACGGCAGCTGGGCGCCGTCGATGCTGTTGGGGTCGCCTGCACTGACGGTGCCGGGCGTCGCATCTGGGGGTGGGGTGGTCATGCCGGTCACCCCCAGCTCTGCAGCGTCTGTGTCAGTGTGCGGCGGGCCCGGAACAGGTGACTGCGGACAGCCGGCATCGAACTGCCGGTGAGCTTAGCGATCTCGGCATACGACAGCTGTTCGAAGTGATGCAACACCACCACCGCCCGTTGAGCGGGCGGCAGCTGCAACACCGCAGCAGTCACGGCATCCACCGCCGGCTGCGCAGCTGCTCGAGGGTCGTCGTGGCGGGCGTCGCGGCGCGAATCGTCACCGGGATGCCAGCCGTCGTCGCCGGCAGCGAGCAGGTCGGTGGCGTGACGGGTGCGACCGCGGGTCACATGGTTGAGCGCGCGGCGGGTGACGATCTGGTACAGCCAGGTGCTGAACGCGCTGTCACCACGGAACCGGGACAGGTTCTGCCAGGCGGCGAGGAACGTCTCCTGGGTGATGTCCTGGGCGTCGCCGGGGTCGCCGATGATCCGTAGCGCGACCCGGTAGACCGCGGCGGTGTGACGCTGCACCAGCAGCTCGAACGCGTCGACGTACCCCTCGACCGCCCGGGCCACCAGATAGCCGTCGTCGACCGAACTTTTCGAGTCCTCGCGGAGCGACGCCGCGTGCGCACCGGCCCGTGAAAGCCCACCCTGCACACCCTGCATCCGTGCTCCCCCTCGCGTGCGTCCGCCGCCGGTTCAGGCAGGTCTGAACCGGTGACGACTCGCCTGATCGTGCCAGATGTCGTATCTGGCGCACGAGGGGTCGCGTCTGCAACTTCTGGGATCAGAACGGTGTCCAACCTCCTGGACCGGGCGTCCAATGTCGGACCTTCGCTCTGCCCTTTGCAGCTACTGCAGACACCCCACATCCGATCTCACGGAGCGCTGACGTTGACTACACCACCGCCGAACATTGACACTTCGAGCCTCAACGTGCCGGTCGACAAGCCCGCTGTCGACCCCATCGACGGCGCCGCGGCCTACCCCGACCCGGTCACCGCCGGCACGGCCGCTCCCACTCCGACTCCGACCGTGGTCGACCGGCTGGACGGGGCAGGCGCCGGTCCGGCGGAGGTGGTGTTGTCGGCGGAACGGCTGACGGCTTCGACGGAGTGGACGGTGACCGGTGCGGTGCGGTTCCGGCGCCGCATCACCAGCTCCACCCGCACCGTGGAGGTGACGGTGCGCCGCGAGGAGCTCGACATCGAGGTCCGCGACGTCACCGATCGTGCCGGGGCGTGGGTCGGTACCGAGTACCGGGGACCGGCGGTGCCGCCGCCGCCGGTGGTGACGGGACCAGGAGTGTTCGTGCTGCGCGAGGAGATCCCGCAGGTCACCGTGCACGCGGTCCCCTACGAGCGGGTCACGGTGAACATCGACCGGGTCACCGAGCAGGTGCTGCTGACCGACACCGCCCGCCGCGAGGAAGCGACCGTGAGCGGCGATACCGGCACCCCGCACCCGTCGCACCGCCCCTAACCAAGTTCACTCGGAACCCGGCCAAGCCGCCGCGGTCAGTGCCGACACCAGCACCGCACACCCGCCGCACCAGCTGCTCCTACCGGCTGAGAGGCGTTCGGCCCGGGCCACCGAAAAAATGTCCGCCGTACCTGCGATCTTTCGCCAACCGCCGGTGTCTCACCAACTGACGGGCAGCGACCGATCCTCCTGGATCGCCGCACCGCCACTCACTCACCCGCCACTGAAGGAGTTTGCATGTCCGCACCGTCCACCCCGGGCACTGTCGCCACCACCAAGGCCAGCGACGAGACCAAGGACCGACTGTCCACCAGCGACGGGTCCATTACCGTCGCGGACACCGTGGTGCAGAAGGTCGCCGGCATGGCCGCTCGCGAGATCAACGGCGTGCACGCCATGGGCGGCAGCGCCGGCCGCGCGTTCGGCGCGCTGCGCGAGCGCATCCCTGGCAGCTCCGGCCCGAACGTCTCGCAGGGTGTCGGCGTCGAGGTCGGCGAGACCGAAGCCGCAGTCGACCTGGACATCGTCGTCGAGTACGGCGTGTCGGTGGCCGAGGTCGCCCGCAGCATCCAGCGCAACGTCAAGAACTCGGTGGAACGGATGACCGGGCTCAAGGTCGTCGAGGTCAACGTGTCGGTCAACGACATCCACCTGCCCACCGACGACGACTCCGAGAAGGACGACGCGCCTTCGCGGGTCTCCTGACCCGCTGCTCCACCTGCGCTCCTCGTCCTGTGCACGTCCCACCGGGAAGGCTTCGATGACCCGCCCCAGCAGTTCCGCCACATCCGCGGCGGCGCCGTCGGTACCCTCGTCGACGCCCGCCACAGGCGTGCACGTGCCGGCGGACGTCGAGGCTGCGGTGCAGCCAGCGCTGGTCGACGGTGTCGACGTCGACGCCGTGGCCCGAGCAGTCCGGGCATGCGCCGGCGTGGCGGATCTGTACTCCGGCCGGTTCGGCGAGATCGGGTCGTACCTGCCCGGCCGCCGGATCGGCGGGGTGCAGGTCGACGACGCCGCGGTGACCGTGCACATTCGCGCCCGATGGGGGTACGGCGTCCGGGACCTGTTTGCCCAGATCGACGCCGTCACCACCACCCTGCGCCACGGCCGCCGAGTCGACGTGGTCGTCGACGACATCGACGACGACCTCGGTGCATCCTCCCAGTCGTCGGTCACCGCGGTCACGGCAGTCGCCGCACCGCTCGCGCTCGAGCCGCCGGCCACCACTACCACCACCCCGTCGCCGGACAGCGTGCCGGCTGCGCCGGGCCCAACGACCGACCCTGCCCCGCGCCCTGCGCCTCTTCCTGAATCGAGTACGTCGTGAACCGTGTTTCCCTGGCCACCATCACCGGTCTGCTGCTGGGCCTGGCCATCGTGTTCGGGTCGTTCGGCGACATGTTGGTCGTCGCCCTGTTCGGCGCGATCGGCTACGGCATCGCCAAGGTGCTCGACGGCAGCATCGACTTGTCGGCGATCGCGTCGAAGGCCCGGGACCGGTGACCCACGCCGCCGCCGACACCGACGAACTCGCCGGATCCACGCCCGCTCGGATGGGCCGCACCGAGCTCGGCACGGTGTCGATCGCGAACGGTGCGGTGGAGAAGATCGCCGCCCGCGCGGCCACCGAGCACCCCGACGCCGGCGCCGCCGCCACCCGAGTCCTCGGCGTGCAACTGCCCGGCGCTGGTCACCTCGGCACCCGCGGCACCGACCTGCACGGGTTGCCGAAGACGTCGGTCGAGGTCGACGGGTCCAAGGCGTTCGTCACCCTGGAGCTCAGCGTCCGCTGGCCGGCATCGGTCCCGGCGACCACCACCGCGGTCCGCGACCACGTTCGGTCCCGGGTCAACGCACTCACCGGCCTCGAGGTCGACGAAGTACAGATCACGGTGGCTGACCTGGTCACCGACATCGCCGCCCCACCCCGCGTGAAGTAGAGAGGAACCCCGATGCGTCTGCTCAACCGCCCGTTGGCGTTCCTGCTCGCCGCCGCGCTCGGGTTCGCCGCCGTCATGGTCGTCGTCGAAGTCGTCGCGCTCGCCGTCGGCGCCAAACCGGTGCTGTTCACCTGGACCACCTGGGCCAAGAACGGCCACACCACCGTGTGGAACTCAGACTTCGTCCTGACCGTGTCGATTGTGGCCATCGTGGTCGGCGCGCTGCTGCTGCTGCTGGAACTCAAACCCGCCCGCAGCAAGCGGGTCCGCCTGACCAGCGACAACAACGCGACCGACGCCGCGATGACCCGTCAAGGTTTGGCCGGCGCCGCCCGCGGCGCTGCCGAAGACGTCGACGGCATCAGCAAGGCCGGCGCCGCCTCGTCCGGTCGCACCGTCACCGTCACCGCCCGCGCCGCCGCCTCCGACAAGTCCGCCGCTGACGCGTTGCAGCAGCCGGTCACCGACGCCGTCACCCGCAAGCTCGAGTCCCTGGGCCTCACCCGTGCGCCGCGGGTGCGGGTCAAGATCAACCCCAAGGGGGCCTGATGCACGCCGACAAGACCAACCGCACCATGCTGCTGCTGCTCGGGCTCATCCTGCTCGTCGGCGGGGTCGCTGCGCTGCTCACCAACCAAGGCGTGTTCAGCAAGCCCCTCGCCGACAAGGCGTTGTTCGACAACGCCATCAGCCGGTACATCGGCGACAACGGAACGTGGCTCTGGCCGCTGTTCGCCGTCGTCTGCGCGGTCGTCGCCCTGCTGTGCCTACGCTGGATCGTCGCCCTGCTGACCTCGACCGACCGCGCCGGAGACATGACCCTGCCCGGTGACAAGGCTGCCGGCCGGACCACCGTCAAGGGCTCGGCGTTCACCACCGCACTCGTCACCGAGCTGGAGACGTACCGCGGGGTGGACTCCGCCCACGCCCGGCTGGTCGGCGACGACAACACCCCCGACCTGGTCGTGGGAGTGACCGCCATGGGGTCGGTCGACATCGGCACGCTGCGGCGCCGCGTCGAGACCGAAGCCCTGGCCCACGCCCGGCAGGCGCTCGACCGGCCGGACCTGCCGATCCGGCTCGACCTCGACGTCAGCCGCAAGACCCCGGACCGCACGGGGTAACGCGCGGACAACTGACAGCGCGACACGTGTTGTCGCGCCGATCATCGGTCTTCCCCGGGACCGCTCGCACCACCCGCTCCACTCGAACGGCCCGGGCCTCGGGTCGTCGCTACCCGAAAGGACCCAGCACGCCCATGTATGAAGCCATCGACTACAAGACCGGCATCAGCAACTCGTTCTCGACGATCGCCTCGTTCGTCCCGAAACTGGTGCTGTTCCTGGTCATCTTGATCATCGGCTACTTCGTCGCCAAGATCATCGCCAAGATCCTCTCGAAGGTGCTGGAGAAGGTCGGGTTCGACAAGGCCGTCGAGCGCGGCGGGATCAAGAAGGCGCTGGAATCCAGCAAGTACGACGCCTCCGACATCCTGGCCAAGCTGGTGTTCTACGCGATCATGTTGTTCGTCGTGTCGACCGCCTTCGGGGTGTTCGGGCCGAACCCGATCAGCGACTACCTGCGCGCGGTCATCTCCTACCTGCCGCTGGTGTTCGTCGCCATCGTCATCGTGGTGATCGCCGCCGCGATCGCGGCTGCGGTCAAGGGGCTCATCCAGAACAGCCTCGGATCGCTGTCCTACGGCAAGATCCTCGCGAACATCGCCTCGACCGTGATCCTCGCGCTCGGTGTCATCGCGGCGCTGAACCAACTGCACATCGCCACCAACATCGTGAACGCCGTGCTGTACGCGGTGCTCGCCGCGGCCGTCGGCATCGCGATCGTCGCCATCGGCGGTGGTGGCATCAAGGCCATGTCCACCCGCTGGGACAACGTGCTGACCAAGTACGACGAAGAGAAGCCGAACATGCAGCAGGCCATCCGCAACGCGCCCAGCGTCAAGGACCAGGCCCAGCAGGCCAAGCAGGAAGGCCAGCGCCGCTACAACCAGTCGCGCTGACCAACCCCGCACCGCCAGCAGCACCTTGTACGACGTCATACCCGCGGGTCGTTGCCGACCCGGCAACCCCCCCCCCCCCCCCCCCCCCCCCCCCCCCCACCGG